>CAYQXT010000238.1:0-6400 GCA_964421365.1 uncultured Bacteroidaceae bacterium | reverse complement strand
GATAAAGTATTTTAATTTTTATAATTTATTCCATTAATAATTAATCGCTAGGAATATTTTTTCCTAAAAATCATATCATTTTTTTGGTTTGGATACCAAAAATAGATTATATTTGAGTGTTTTTAAACACATAATACAGATTCTAATGATACGTAAAACAGATTGTTTAAATTGTATTGAGAGCAACAACTCATTATTTAACATATTGACAGAAGAAGAAAAGGCAATTTTGATAAAAAATCATTCTTGTTCGTTTTATAAAAAAAGTGAAATTATTTACAAAGAGGGAGATAAACCAAATGGTTTGATTTGTTTATCCTCGGGTAAGGTGAAAATTTTTAAAGAAGGAGTAGGTGGGAGAGAGCAAATTGTGCGAATGGCTAAAACTTTGGGCTTTATTGGCTATCGGGCTCTATTTGCTCGGGATAATTATATCTCCTCAGCCGTAGCCCTCGAGGATTCTTCTATCTGTATTATCGATAAAGAAAGTATTCTGAAAGTAATCCGTAGCAATGGTGAATTAGGCTTACGATTGATTCACGAACTGGCTGAAGAGTTGGGATTTTCTAATACGAGGACAGTCAGCCTGACACAGAAACATATTCGCGGACGTTTAGCCGAATCGCTTTTGTTTTTGCAGGAGACATACGGGTTTGAAGAGGATACCCAAACACTCAAAGTCTATTTATCGAGAGAAGATATCGCTAATCTTTCTAATATGACAACTTCTAACGCCATCCGAACCTTGAGTACTTTTGCCGGCGAAGGAGTAATAAGTATTAACGGACGAAAAATCAGCGTTACGGATATGCAGAAATTACAACGAATAAGTGAATTAGGCTAAATGAGTACTTGCTGTGGCTTTACCATAATAAGAAATGCGGTTAAGTACGACTTCCCTGTTATCGAGGCTATACAGTCTATCTTGCCGCTTTGTGATAAATTTATCATACTTATTGGTGAAAGTGACGATGATACTATTAGTTTGATTCATCGCATCGACAGTGAAAAAATAGAAATACACCACAGTAAGTGGGATGACAGATTGCGTGAGGGTGGGAGAGTTCTTGCCGTAGAAACTAACAAAGCTTTTGATTTAGTGCCCGATGAATATGATTGGGCTTTTTATATTCAGGCCGATGAGGTTTTGCACGAGCAGTATTTGCAAATCATACGCGATGCTATGGATTTATGGGCATTAGATGAAAAAGTAGAAGCCCTGCTCTTTAAATATCTGCATTTCTATGGTAGTTATGATTATACCGGAGATACCCGCAATTGGTATAGAAATGAAATTCGGATTATCCGAAATGAGAAACAAATACGTTCTTACAGAGATGCTCAGGGCTTTCGTAAAAATGAAAAAAAATTAAAAGCCAAGCCTATTGATGCTTATATTTACCATTATGGATGGGTAAAGCATCCCAAGGATATGAAAATAAAGAAAAAGGAAGTGGATAGATTGTGGCACAACGAAGAATGGATAGCCGAACATTACGATGATTCCGAAGCTTTCAACTACTCGCAGATAGATTCCATTGAACCTTTTACAGAAACACATCCCAAAGTTTTGCAAGAACGTATCAGGCGAATTAATTGGGAACTGAATTTAGATACCAGCCGTAAAAATTTTAGCTTTAAAAAAAGACTTTTATATTGGTTTGAGAAAAAAACAGGTATAAGACCCTTTGAATATAAAAACTACATTAAAATTTAATGGAAATGCAAAATAAAATAATTTTGGCACTACTCGCCCTCTTTCTACTTCCGCAAGTCGTTTTTGCCGATGTTATCACGCCTTTGGCTTATATAACCCTACCTGCTATCCCTTTGATTATTCTGGCCGAGTCATTATATCTCTATTTCGTGCTACGAAAAAGATTATCCTTTAAGAATAAGGGACTCAAAATTACTTTGATTGTCAGTCTGGCTAATCTGACTACATCCTTATTCGGAACATTTATACCTTTATATAAATATTCGGCAGAAAATTTGATATGGATTCTGGTGGCTTATTTTTTAACAGTATTTATTGAATGGCTGATATATCTTCCATTCTTTAGAAAGGAAAACTTAACGAAAGGACAACTTTTAAAATATAGTGCCTGGGCAAATTTGATCACTTATATTCCCCTCGCAGGTTTTATGTATATTATGAAATAGATTGTAATAAGATGTTTTGGATACATATGAGCGCGATTAAAATGTGAATTAATCTTTAAAAGGCTATAAAGAGTTCGGTCTAAAAACCGGTCGGACGGATAGATTTATTAAAACTGTAAAAATAGATAGCTTATTTACAATTGATTAATGAAGCCATCCGACCGATTTAGATGTAAATTCACCTTTTTATACCGGACTTTATAAATATAAACAGATGAAACATCCATGATAAAATTTTTAACATACACGAGCAGGTTTAGTGAAAAGTGAATAATTTTAAATAAGAAAATTTTGGAAAAATTTTCACTATCTGTACTCAAAACATCTTTTTAAATAGAAAAAAACTATAATTTCTAATGTGTCTATGTGGTAAATATAAACAGATTAAAACTTTCACTTGAATGTACTAAAATGACTAATCTGGTTTAAAATAATTGTAAATGCTTAATGGAATTCACAATTAAAGAAATGTGGTTAATCTTAAAATATAATTAAAATGAAAAAGATAATTTTATTGCTTAGCATCATTGGTTTTAGCATGGCAAGCAAAGCACAAACCCGGGAGTATTTTGAATATCGTAAATTCAGTCATCAGAATACATTTCTTTCCTATCGCTTACTTAAACCCAATCCTATAAACGAAACAAAGTCGTATCCGCTTGTTATATTCTTGGCCTCAGAGACCCAGAACGGCACAGACAATGAGAAACAACTCAATCATTTTATTCTGGAACTGGCCAAAATCTCTAAACGAAAAAAATATCCAGCCATCGTTATCGCCCCACAAATTTCGGTAGGAAAATCATGGTCATCAGCCTCCAAACAAGCAGATAGTATCCATTTTAAAAGACTCCCTTCCAAATCTCTGCGAATGCTTAGCGCCTTGATAACCAAAGTAAAACAAGACTACCCCGTGGATAGTAACCGTGTGTATCTTATTGGTATATCCGATGGAGCTACGGCTGCCTATGAGTTGATGTGCCGTCGACCGGATGAATTTGCTGGTGTGGTGAGTATTAGCGGTAGCGGTGATATAGAGGTCTTAAGTATCCAAAACGCTAAAGTGCCCTATTGGGCTTTTTTAGGACAGAAAGATGAGGTTTATACCTATTCTCAGGTTCAAAAGATTATTGACAAGATGAAGCAATTAGGTGGAAAACCCAAATTTTCGACTTATCCCTATGCCGACCATCTACTTTTCGACCAAGTGCCGGAGACAGAAATCTTTGATTGGCTTTTCGCCCAATCAAAATAAATAGTATATTCGCAGCGGCTTTTTTATGATTAATTTATTAAACATTGAATGAAAGATAAGAATCCGCTTTGGCAAATAGTTGTCCTTTTAATCATCAGTTTTATTGCACTTGGATTTTATTCCTTTAAGAATAAGGCTTTTAACGTTTTTGGCGAGGAAATACGCCAATCGGATATAAAACAAATTTGTGAGCCACAAACCGATGCTTTAGCCTATCGGATACAGTATCCTAAGACTATCTTAGGAAATCCCAATAAACGTGAAGCTATCGATACCACCAAACAACGTATTCTGTTTTTTGGCGATTCTATGCTCGAAGGCCTGATGTGGCGTGCCAAAGCCTATGCTACGGCCAACGGACATAAGTTCTTCCCCGTAGTTTGGTATAGTTCTTCCACCAAATGGTATGGCGAGTCGGATACCATTACATACTATATTCATAAATTTAAACCAACCTATGTAATAATGGTATTAGGAGCCAATGAACTTTTTATCCGCGATATATTCAAAAAGCGGAATAAAGACGTGAAAAATATAATAAAACAATTTGATACCCTTAGGTATGTGTGGATAGGCCCGCCCAACTGGAAGGACGACACCGGAATAAACGATATGGTGATGGCCAATATGCCCGCTAATCAGTATTTTGATTCGCGACAACTCACCTACCAACGGGCAAAAGATGGCGCACATCCAACAAGACGCTCTGCCAACCGTTGGATGGATAGTATTGCCTCGTGGATAATGAACACTAGTCGCTACCCTATTCTTTTGAATGAACCAAAAAGCAATGCCAAAACACATCCACATCCAACCCTTTTACAACCCATGTATTAATTATGATTTGGAATAATCTCAGAGATAATCTATTCGCCATGCTGAAGTACGACCCTTCGGCACCTATGCTTTTTAATAGTGGTACATTCATGCTTTTGTTCCTGCTATTTTTAATCGTTTATATATTTATACATAAACGTCGCGTGGCCGTGTCGCTGTTTGTAATTAGTTTCAGCCTGTTTTTCTACTATAAATCCAGTGGAATTTATTTTCTGATTCTGGTTTTTACCGCCATCACTGATTTTAGTTTCGCCCTGCTTATCGACAAAGAAAAGAAAAAAGGCCTGCGTAAATTTTGGCTGATACTTTCAGTAGGAGTCAGCCTCGGAATTTTGGCTTTCTTTAAATACACCAACTTTATCTTGGATAATGTGGCATGGATAGTAGAGCAATTGGGGGATTTCCCCGCCATTGCCAAAGCCCTGCGAAATCAACCGTCTGTATTCGGAATCTCCATACAGCAAATGATAGAAGGTAACTTCCAGCCCTTAGATATCTTCCTACCCATAGGAATTTCATTTTATACCTTTCAGTCTATCAGTTATGTATTGGATGTTTACTGGAAAAAACTCGAACCAACGCGTTATTTTCTGGATTATGCCTTTTTTCTCTCCTTTTTTCCGCAATTAGTCGCCGGCCCCATCGTAAAAGCACACCATTTCCTGCCTCAGTTGCGCAAAGAAATTACCATCAAACGCAGTGATGTTTATGCCGGTCTCTGGCTCGTCATCATTGGGCTTCTAAAAAAAGGCCTCATTGCCGATTATATCTCGCAATACAATGACCTTGTTTTTGCCGACCCCTCGCATTATAGTGGTTTTGAAAATATGATGGCTGTATATGGTTATACCTTGCAGATTTACCTTGATTTTTCCGGCTATTCTGATATGGCTATTGGGCTGGGTAAAATGATGGGCTTTGATTTAGGCATCAACTTCAATCTGCCCTACCAGTCGAAAAATATCACCGAGTTTTGGCGGCGTTGGCATATTTCATTGTCCTCGTGGCTGCGCGATTATGTCTATATCCCACTGGGTGGCAATCGCTATGGCGAATACAAAATGTACCGCAATCTTATGTTAACGATGCTTATTGGCGGGCTGTGGCATGGAGCCGACTGGAAATTTGTTTTCTGGGGCGGTATGCACGGCATAGCGCTGGCCGTTCATAAAGCCCTAAAACCAAAATTAGATAAACTACCCAAACGCTGGTGGATAACCTTTTTGTCGTGGTTTATAACCTTTCATTTTGTTATTTTCTTGTGGATTTATTTCCGGGCGCAGAGTTTTCATGTCGCCATGCAAGTCATACAGCAAATTACCACCGCCATGGACTGGGCTTATGCTCTTCCATTTCTTAAGGTCAGAGGACTTTGGGTGGCCATGGTCGTTCTTGGTTTTGCCATGCACGTGCCCACGGCCAACTTTAATAGCCGCATCGAAAATCGCTTTATCAATGCACCCTACTGGGCAAAAGTGCTGGTGTTTATCCTTGTCATTCAGATAGTCCTGCAATTTAAACTCGAAGATGTGCAACCCTTTATCTATTTTCAGTTTTAGAAGACAATCTTAGCAAAAGGGGCTGTTTCAAAATACGCTCGGTGCTTTGAAGACGCTCTTATTTATCCCTTGTAGAACAGCATTCGTAATTAATGAGAGGGCGCCCGGGTGCGCTATCGCTGTAATCCATGGCGCATCGCTCTCTAAGCGAGGGTTTCGCTACAAGCGAAGCCCTCGCCACAAAGAAATGACTTGCTCCGGTATTCATGCCGGAGATAAAAAGACATCCTGTCTATAATGCTGCAATCAATGGCCAAATTAGGGTACTAAATTTTTATGCAGCGGAAATATTCATATTCTACAATAGTTTTTGCCTCCACAAGGCAGAATATCATTTCCCCATTGTAAATGGCAAATTTTAAATTACCCATTTTTGTAATTGTAAAAGATTATTCGGAAACTACAAGCTGACACAAACTTGAGTTTCCTCAAAAATCATTTTTAATTTTAGGCTTTTTCCGACATAAACCGATGTAAAATAAGCTATCGCAAGAACTAAAACAACTATATTCCTGATGCCGACAGAACTTATTACTCTCACATCTTCAAGATTATAGCTTTGTTTTATATATCTAAAAACCTCCTC
>CAYQXT010000237.1:0-6411 GCA_964421365.1 uncultured Bacteroidaceae bacterium | reverse complement strand
TTCGACCCTGCGCGAAGGTAGCAAGCGCGTGCTGGAAAATATTCCACCGGCACTGCCTCCCGGCGTTTGGCGCAACAGCATCTTCGACAAGCGTGGTAGCAAAACCCTCGGTTTATCTTCCTACGATGATATGTATGCAGATACGCGCAAGTGGTTAGAACAAGGTTGGATTGACTACCTCGTGCCCCAGATGTATGCCGAAATAGGTAATTCGCACGGCGATTTCAAAACCATAGCCCAATGGTGGAACAATAACAGCTTCGACCGGCAAATATATGCCGGCATAGGGCTTTATCGCCTGAATCCCAAATCGCAAACCAAGGCTTGGCGCTCGGCTAATGAGATAAAACACCAAATGCAAATTATCCGGCAAGACAGTGCCTTTCGAGGAGCGGTATTTTTCAGCGCCCGTACCTTACTTCAAAACCCGCTACATGTGCGTGATATGCTCAGTACTCAATTTTATAAGCAAGCCGCTCAGCCCCCGGCTATGTGGTGGAAAGGCGGCGAGATAGTCCTGAACGACACCATGGCATACAGCATAGATACACTTGGTCGGTGCCACAAAATAAAAAAACAAGAACATTTTCTTAAACTCGCTTCGGTAAGTAATTTGCAGATACAAAAAAAGCGCAAAGAACTCCTTCTGTTTTGGGACTGGACACCCAATTATAAATGTAGCAAAATCCCTGTATTTAGCATCTACCGCTTTCGCAAAAACGAAATCCGAGTTCCCGACAAAGAGCATCTTGCAGGCACCAGCTACCACAAAGAAATTTCCTTTTCTATACGCCGATGGTTATTTAAACGCAAATATTATTACATGGTAAAAGTGTCCTGTGGCACATTCACAAGTAAAGAATCTGATGCCGTAAAAATAAAATATTAGGGAGAAGTTGAAAACTTTGACCAACAAGGGGATTTGGGAGTTGGAAGTCAAGATTTAGGATTCGGCAATTGTAGAACGGCATTAACAATTCACCATTAACAATTCACCATTAACAATTCACCATTAACAATTAATAATTATGATGAGGGCGCACGGGCGGGCTTTTCACTTGTAGTACCCCTAATGCAGGGCAACAAAAGCACGGCAAAAAAGGAGTTCCGCTAGCCGCTCCACTCTTTTTTGCCGACTTTTGTAAGCCCTGCATTAGGCGCGCTACCGCTGCAATCCCTTGCGCATCGCACTTTGTAGTCAGGGTTTGCTCCTAACGAAGCTCTTCGTTTAGAGAAGAAAGCCAAATCCTCAAATGAATTTCAGTGATAAAAAAGAACATTAATCGGTACAAAATTTTATTTACCTACCATTGTCGTCTTATCCAAAACTACCAAAATCTTATCTCCCTTCCTTCCACATCAGCTTAGTAATACTTGAAATTCATTCTGATAGCTTCGGTAGAGACATAGAAGCTCTAAAAAAGAAGTCAGTAATTCGGCCTCTGATAATCAAGAATTAGGATTGAAATCATATCCAGATTTCAAATTATTCATTAAGATTTTCAAAACCAGTAAATTTCTTTTTGATTTAGCAGAAGTTACTATATTTTTGGAGAGTGAATATGATGACTACTTTATAGAAATTTCATTAGAAAAAGTCAAAAAATACATAGATACGATGGCAACAGAACATTTTGGATATTATACCGGATACGTATTTTTTGAAAAGAAATATTTGGTACTTATCTATTTTGAAACTAGCTCTACCCTATCTAGTGGAGATAATCAGCATACAGATGTCAAACTACGAACATATACACTTGATGAAAAATATGAAGAAATACGGGGAATGAAAGATTTTTGGTATCAAATACGATACAAAGATAAAATAGACTGGATATTTGGTTCACAGACTAATGTCAAAAAAGGCATGCAGTCTTTTACAGCAGCTACGCTTGGTGAAATTTGGAGTACGTATATTGAAATAAAGGAGTATCGCACAAAACACATGGATGATGATCAGAGTATGTTTACCCCGTATGATACAATTAGTAAAATTTTTCGCTGGCATGAAACTAAAAAAAATTTGAAAATATTGTAATTTAAGATTCGATAACTATTTGATATTAGGGTATTACTGACGAGGTAAATCATCTTATTCCGGATTTTTTACCTGATATAACTTTGGCAAAAGTGTTATCTTTATAGTTTATGAAAAATGATGAATAAAATAAGTATTCAGTATTTTCAGTCGCCTTATGGTGAGCTGATTATTGGTAGTTTGGGAGATGAATTATGTCTGTGCGACTGGCGTTACCGGAAAATGCGGGAGTCGATTGACAAACGGATTACCCGTGGCCTGGAGGCAGAGTATGTTATAGAGAAAAGCTTTGTAATTGAGCAGACTATTGAGCAACTTGAAGTTTATTTTGCGCAGAAACGAACGAGCTTTGATATTCCGCTTAAATTGGTGGGAACGGATTTTCAGCAGTTGGTTTGGAAGGAATTGCTGAAAATACCCTATGGAAAAACAGAGAGTTATCTGGGATTGTCTAAAAAGTTGAATAATCCAAATGCTATTCGGGTGGTTGCTTCTGCTAATGGAGCCAATGCAATATCCATAATTGTTCCTTGCCACAGGATTATTGGCAGCAAGGGCGAATTAGTAGGTTATGCCGGTGGTTTATCTGCCAAAAAAAGGCTGTTACAATTGGAGCGAATTGCCGATTTGCCCGAGCAATTGAGCTTGTTCTAATACTTTATCGCTATCAAGAAGTGAAAAGGATTTTGTTATTTCACTTACAATCTAAATATCACAAAAAATAGGCATAAGCAACACGATACCGGTTCAGTATTATTTCAGTGTAAGCGTAATTGGGCAATGGTCGCTGTGCATGGCATCGGGTAGGATAGAGGCAGCTATTAAACGATTTTCCAGTGCTTGCGTAGTGATATGATAATCAATACGCCAACCGAGATTTTTTTGCCGTGAACCGGTACGGTAGCTCCACCATGAATAATGGTGTGGTTCGTGATTAAAATAGCGAAAACTGTCTGTGAAGCCGTTTTTTAGAAAATCATCGAACCATTTGCGTTCTTCCCAAAGGAAACCGGAGCTTTCTAACTGTTTGGCAGGGTTGTGTATGTCTATCCACAGGCGGCAGATGTTGTAGTCGCCCGAAAGGATTAAGTTTGGGAGCTGCTTTTGTAGTTCGTTGACATAAGCCCTGAAATCATCCAAGAATTGTATTTTAAAAGCTTGTCTTAGCTTACCGATGGTGCCTGAAGGGTGGTAGATACTGAGAACGGAGAAGTCATCGAAATCGGCACGCAGCATTCTGCCTTCGCGGTCGTATTTTTCTATTTCCATTCCGTATTCGATATGCTTTGGTTCTTCTTTGCTGAGGATACCTACGCCGCTATATCCTTTTTTCTGCGCCGAAAACCAGTAGCAGTGGTAACCTAATGCTTCGAGGGCAGCTGAGTCTATTTGGTCGGGCTGTGCTTTGGTTTCTTGTATGCAAAGTATATCGGGATTTTCTTGTGCTAGCCAATTGATGAATCCTTTGCGAAAGGCGGCACGTATGCCATTTACATTATAGGAGATGATTTTTTTCATTGATTGATGTTTGGTTCATTCTGAACTTTAGGAAAAATTTTCAAAGTCGTTTTTATTTTTTTTTTGGCTTCATAATATCCACAGAGTTCATAATAGCCTCCAACTCCCGAATATAATTTCGTTTTTTTTGTTTCCCGGCATATACAAAGCCCATGAAAGTAACTAAACGATTTTGCAGGGTATCCACCATGGTGTAGCTCACAAAGGGGCCGCCCATGAAATCACCTTCTACTTCCCATAGTCCTTTCATCTCAATGGTATAAAATCCTTTGTGCGTGATTGTTTCTATTTCTGGAGGCCAGCGTTTTTCTATGGCCATATAGGAGTCTTTTTCGGCACCCGGTACATTTTTGAGCAATACGCTGTCGTGAGCCAGAATAAGTCCCTGATAACTCAATTGTTTCTCGCTGGTATAGGGATATTCCCAAACTAAAATACTTTGTGTTAGTTTGGGTGTTTCGTGGTCAATCCATTGAAAATTAGGTTTATCCACATCTAAGCTGAATTGTCCCGGAACGTGTACTACGATGGCGTGTTTTTGGGTCATTACTCGTCTTACATCCTGATTTTCCATTTTTTTGTAGGACATTCCCAGTCTGTCGGCTTCTTCTTTTTCAAATAATCTGACCAATGAATGGCCTTTGGCTTGCATTAAGGAGTCAAACTGGTTTTCGTTGTAAGCTGTCAGTTCTACGTAAATTTGTGGTGCTGCCCAATAATCTTTTCTTATGGCGATTCCTACCGAATCAACATAGGGTGAGACTCGGACATTGAGAATGTTTCTGTGTGTTTTAAACATATTGCTAAAAGAGCTATGCTCAATATGAATTAGGTCGAAAAGGGGTTCTGGTTGGGGTAGGGCGGCTACTGGTGCCTGAAAATATTTGCTTAAAGTTTTACCAATTGGGGCTTTCCAGTATTGATTATCTAATACTAGTACAATTTCGTATAATTTACCGGCTGAGGAAGGTTTAAAAACACCTGTGGAATTTTTGTCGGAACAGGAAGACAAAATAATAGAAAGCGCGAGACTAATAAATAATATATTTTTTTTCATGATGAAAGATGTTTTTGGATGGCTTGTATTTATTCTTTTTAAATTTAAAAAATATAATAAACGTCATGATTTATTGAGAATAATACTCTTCTGACCGCTTTAAGCGGCCAGAAGGATTTAAGTTTTCAGCATTTATAAGCATCCTGACCTATTTATTTGTATATTATATTTTGAAAACGGACTATTCTTTAGTGATAGACAGGATTAACAATTCACCATTGCTTATAAAGCCTTCGCCAAATACAATAAGTAAAGAAGATAATCCGTTTATCGGCTATTTCGTTTCCTCTTTTTTGTCTTTTTCATCCTCTTTAGTGGCTTTCTTAAATTCTTTCATGCCTTGTCCTATTCCTTTCATTAGCTCGGGAATTTTTTTTCCTCCAAATAAAAGAATGATAATAAATACGATAATGACTATCTGCCATGGGCCAACGAAACCTAATCCAAAAAATAAATTCATATCACAAAATTTTAAAATTACGAGTGCCGCAAGGTAATAATTAATTGTGAATGGTGAATGGTAAATTGTGAATGAAACAGGCTACGCCTGAAATATTAATTTAGACTCATACGAGAAAGATTAAAATATGTAACTGATATTTAACTAATTATGTAATTTTAAATGATGAAAGACAATTTATTTGTCTTTCATCATTAATTTAGTCGCTATTTGGCAAAGAGTTTAAGTATATCATTGCCGTTGGCAAGAATTAATAAGCTGAAAAGTAATACCATACCTGTTACTTGTGCATATTCGAGGAACTTGTCGCTTGGTTTTCTGCCCACGATTATTTCGTAGAGAAGAAAAGTAACATGTCCTCCATCGAGAGCCGGAATAGGAAAGATATTTACTACGCCCAGCATGATACTCAAAAGAGCCGTCATATTCCAGAAAGCTTCCCAATCCCAGTAGGATGGGAAAATATTACCAATGGCAATAAAGCCGCCAACGGATTTATATGCTTCGGTTTTGGGCGAAAATAAAAGTTTGAATTGTTTTAGATAGTTGGCAATACTTTTGTAACCCTTGGCAATTCCGGCTGGAAATGCAGCCAATAAACCATATTTTTTGGTGTCAAGGTTGATAAAATTAGCAGCTGGTTTAACGGCAACGCCTATTTTCCCGTTTGCAGATAGTTGTGTGTTGATTGAGAGGGTGTCATCCCCTCGTAAAATGCTTAAATGAACCTTTTGTCCGGCATATTTATTTAATTCGGCCGGATATTGCTCGAAATAGGGAAGAAATTTATTATTTATGCCTATAATTTGGTCTTTTTCTTTGAGTCCGGCGGCTTTAGCATTTGAATTTCCTGAGAAACCGGCAATAATAAAGGGATAGGCTGGAGCTACGAAAAAACTGTGCTTTTTAATTATTTGGGGAATAATATTCTTATTAAAAGGAATCTGTATTTGTTCTCCTTTTCTTTGGATACTAATATTTTGTGGATTATCTAATAATAATGAAGGCAGAAATTCGCTGAAACTTTTAATTTCCCGATTGTCTAATTTTAAGATCTTATCGCCTGTTCGTAGGCCTGTTTTCTGAGCAATGGAATCGGCAACGATTCCATATTTGAGATTTTGCATGGGGATATATTTATCACCCCAAGTGTAAAGAACCGCCCAATAGATTACAAAAGCCAGAATGAAATTCATGAGTACGCCACCCAGCATGATGAGTAGTCGCTGCCAGGCTGGTTTAGAACGAAATTCCCATGGTTGCGGGTCTTTGGCTAGTTGTTCTTTATCCATAGATTCGTCTATCATCCCGGAAATTTTTACATATCCACCAAGG
>CAYQXT010000236.1:0-6462 GCA_964421365.1 uncultured Bacteroidaceae bacterium | reverse complement strand
GGTAGTTGTTTTTCGGGAAAATGAAGAATTTTATCCCCAAATTACACAAATAAGCACTATTTTTTTCTTCGTGAAAATTCGTGTAATTCGGAACAATTAATAATTTACCATTGCTATAAGCTCCAATATTCCAATGTCTTAATCTTTTTTTTATATATTCCTTTCAGATCGGCAAATATTGCCTTTTGCTTGCTAATGCTCGAAAAGAATTCTTCGCCTCTATTTTTATATTCTTCATGTGCAACTGCAAGAATTACAGCATCATAGTTGCTTTCTACATTTACATTTAACGAAAAATTATATTCTTTTTCTACTTCCTCAGAACTGGCATAGGGATCTATAATATCTACGTTTACTCTATAACTGCGTAGTTCGCGTATTAAATCCACTACTTTAGAATTGCGTATATCGGCTACATTTTCTTTAAAGGTGATTCCCATTACCAAAACATTTGTTTGTTTTAGGTCTTTGCCTTGCGCAAGCATCTTTTTTACTAATTCGGAAGCCACATAATGAGCCATCGAGTCGTTTATCATTCTTCCGGCATTAATTACCTGAGGATGGTATCCGAGTTGTTTTGCCTTGTGCACAAGATAGTATGGATCTACGCCTATGCAGTGTCCTCCAACAAGTCCGGGGTAAAACTTTAAGAAATTCCATTTTGTTCCGGCAGCTTCGAGGACTTCATAGGTATTAATATCCAGTTTATTAAATATAATAGACAATTCATTCATCAAAGAAATATTAACATCTCTTTGAGTATTCTCTATGATTTTGGCTGCTTCGGCTACTTTTATACTACTAGCTCTGTAAACGCCTGCTTTTATCACGAGCTTATAAATTTTTGCGATATTATCTAATGCTTCATCATCATTTCCGGATACAATTTTTACGGTATTGATTAAAGTATGTACCTTATCTCCGGGATTAATTCGTTCGGGCGAAAAACCTACTTTAAAATCTATTCCTAATTTTAAACCGGACTCTTGTTCCAAAATGGGTACACAGTCGTCCTCTGTACAGCCGGGATAAACAGTGGATTCAAAAACAACATAATCGCCTTTTTTTAAAATTTTGCCTACTGTCTGGCAGGCTGATAATACCGGACGTAAATCGGGTTCTTTGTATTCGTCTATTGGGGTTGGAACAGCTATTATATGAAAATTTGCTTTTCGTAAATCCTGAGGATTAGCAGTAAACTCAATTTCTGTATGGTCAAAAGCACTTGGAGCCAATTCTTTACTTGGATCTATGGCTTTTCTCATGAGTTCAATCCGTTCTTTTTTTATATCATAGCCAATTACCAATGCTTTTTTGGCAAATTCTAAGGCTATCGGTAGTCCCACATAACCAAGACCTATTAGAGATATTTTCGCTTGTTTATTTATTATTTTTTGATACATATTCTATACTGATTAACACAGCTTCGCCTCGTCACTCACAGGCAACAAAGCTTTTTTTACTACGAAATACTCAAAATTGTTTTTGAGTGTGCAAATATAACTTGTTTTGATGATTTGCCGTAATTATTTTGATATTTTTATCATTTTTTGTAAGATACTCATTGGGGGGATTGCCTATTATTTCTTAAAGGGATGATACATAACCTCTTTCTTTGCAAATGGATGATAATCGCCTTTAAGCCCGATTGGATTGGAATTTCTTATTTTGTGAACAATTTCTATACTTTTGCGTGCATTATCGAGGCTAAAGCCATTATTATTCAGTATTTGCTCATAACTTTTTGTATGTAAATCAGTAAACCCCCCACTAAATTCTATTTCTTCGCCATTTACAATGATTGAGCGATAGGTTCTTTGCCCTCTTTCTTTAATATCTTGCGGTAGCGCATTATAATCTAAGCATAAAAACCAGCGTACTCTTGCTTTTTTTAGTTCGAAATAGCCGGATGCACGCATGGGTTCCATAATGTGAACCGTATTTTTTTGAACATCGCCAAATATCCATGTCAGCATATCGAAAAAATGAACGCCAATATTGGTGGCTATTCCACCGGACTTTTCCATATCTGCTTTCCATGAGGCAAAATACCAATGTCCACGCGAAGTCATATACGTTAAATCTACGTCAAAAATCTTATCAGCTGGGGCTTGCTCTATTTCCTTTTTTAACTGGATAATGGACGGATGCAGCCGTAATTGCAAGATAGTATTTATTCTATTTCCTGTTTCTTTTTCTATATCTTGAAGTGCTTCTACGTTCCACGGATTAAGAACTAATGGTTTTTCGCAAATGGCATCGGCTTCGTGACGTAATGCAAATCGTATATGCGAATCGTGTAAATAATTGGGTGTACAAATACTTACATAGTCTATTTTTCTGTCTGTTTTTCTAAGTTTATCTACCTGTCGTTCAAAGCGCTCATACTCAGTAAAAAAATCGGAATTGGGAAAATAGCTGTCGAGTATTCCTACGCTATCAGATTTATCTAAAGCGGTAATCAGATTATTTCCAGTCTCTTTTATGGCTTTTAGATGGCGAGGGGCGATATAGCCGGCTGCACCAATTAGGGCAAAATTTTTCATTCTATTTTTATTACTTTTTTATTTTTTAATAAATATTTTTCGCCACTTTCGGGACAAATAGCTATTCCTAAGTTATTGAATTCCAATCTTTGACCATATTCACTCATCCAAGCAATTTGTCTGGCCGGATTACCAAGCACTAAGGCGTAGGCCGGAACTTCTTTGGTAACTACTGCTCCTGCTCCCACAAATGCATATTCACCTATATTATGGCCACAAACAATAGTTGCATTTGCGCCAATTGTTGCTCCTTTTTTTACGATGGTCTTTAGGTATTGGTTCCTTCTATTTACGGCACTTCGGGGGTTAATAACATTTGTGAAAACCATTGAAGGACCCAGAAAAACATCATCTTCGCAAATTACTCCGGTATAAATAGAGACATTGTTTTGTACCTTTACATTCTTTCCTAAAACTACTTCGGGCGAAACTACTACATTTTGTCCGATATTGCACTTGTCACCAATCTTACAATTGCTCATAATATGTGAGAAATGCCAAATTTTTGTGCCATCTCCTATCTGGCAATTGTCGTCTATAACTGCTGTCTTATGCGCAAAGTAATTTTCAGGTTTAGAATTTTTCATAAGTTTATTTTTGTTACTAATTACACGAATGAAAACGAATAATTTAGTTTAAATTTGTGAATTTATATTATCCTGAAATCTGCTGTGTTCGGCTCAGGCTACACCTGAGTCGTTAATATTCTTACAGGCTTAGCCTGAATAATAAATATAACAAAGGTAAAACCTTTGCCGAACAGTGACTTTATAGTCAGATACTAAATAATACAAATAATTTAGGAGTTCGGTATAAAAAGGTGAATTTGCATCGAAACCGGTCGGACAGCTTCATTAATTAATTGTAAGTGAGTCGTTTATATTTACAGTTTTAACAAATCTATCCGTCCGACCGGTTTTTATACTGAACTCATTTTATTAAAATTAACAATTTACCATTTGCAATTAGTTACAGCTTCGCCTGCTCAACCCCATAGAAAGACTGATAAATTACTGTATATAAATAAAATAGACTATGCTTTGATGAGCATAGATTTTGCCAGTTCTGCTTTAATTACGGTGTCTAAGTCTTCGATAAGCAGAATAACTTTATTTTTTCCTATTTTTAAAATTTTTCCTTTTTTACCCATTAATAGTCCTTCGCCAATCTCTACTTTTTCGTTGGGAACAAACTCAATACTTTTATGTTCGGTATTGGCCAGAAATTTTTCAATTGCTTCTATCTCTTCATCTCGAATAACAGCAGGTTTTCTGAGATGATAGATAAAATTGACAACTCCATCAACTCGTCTCACATTTTCATACTCTTTTAAACTTATTTTTACAAAAATATAGGAATTAAAAAGAGGCACTTCTACCCATTTTTTCCTATCACTCCATTGTCTTAATATTTTTGTAAGGGGTAAATAGGTCTCTATTCCAATAGCTTGCAAACGGAAATTAATTTTCTTTTCAGCACGAGCCTTGGTATATATTACGTACCATTTTTTTGTAGTGGTCATTTTTATTGGTTTATACTAACAAAATTAGAAAACTATTTAGTTCGACAAAATTTCTATTCTTTATTTTTATGAACATCTATGAAAAAATTGTTAATTTTTGAACAAATAAAGTCTAATTCTTTTTCGCTCAGCTCGGTGTGCATAGGAAGGGATAAAACTTCTCGACTCAATTCTATGGACTTTTTTAGTTTATCAACATTATAGCGTGCTTCTTTATAGGCCTTTTGTTGATGTAGCGGAAGCGGATAATATATCATACTCGGAATATCGTTTTCTGTCAGATATTTTCTTAGATGATCTCTATATTTTGATGGCACTTTTAGGGTGTATTGATGAAAAATAGGGTTTGAATCTGTATTTCGTACTGGAATTTTGATTTCTGGAATATCTTCTAACTTTTTATCGTAAAAGTGGGCTACTTGCTGGCGCGCTTGGTTGTATTTGTCTAAATGGTACAATTTTACGTTTAAAATTGCTGCTTGAAGGGTATCTAAACGAGAATTTATCCCAATAATATCATTATAATACTTACGCTCAGAACCGTGATTGGCTATCATTCTGAGTTTTGCAGCTAATTTATCGTCATTGGTAAATACAGCACCGCCATCGCCATAGGCTCCTAAGTTCTTGGACGGGAAAAAGCTTGTTGTACCTATATCTCCGATGGTTCCTGCTTTTTTTGTTTCCTTATTTGAGAAAGTATAGTCGCATCCAAGTGCTTGTGCGGTGTCTTCTATCACATATAAATTGTATTTTTTTGCAATTGTCGTAATTTTGTTCATTTCGGCTGTTTGCCCGAAAAGATGTATGGGAATGATGGCTCTTGTCTTGCTGGTTATCGCTTCTTCTATTGCTTTGGCTTTAATCGTAAAGGTGTTTTTATCTACATCTACAAAAACGGGCTTTAGACCAAGCAGAGCAATAACTTCGGCTGTTGCTACAAAAGTAAAATCCGCTGTAATTACTTCATCGCCGGGCTGTAAATTTAAAGCCATTAGGGCTAATTGCAGAGCATCAGTGCCATTGCCACAGGAAATTACATGCTCTACGTCTAAGTATTCAGCCAAATTATTCTCAAATCGCTTAACTTCTTCGCCTTTAATAAAATGTGCTGAATTTATTACACTCTGAATAGCCATATCTATTTCCGGCTTAATTTTCTGATATTGTCGTTGTAAATCGACCATTTCTATTTTCATAAGCTTAAATTAATTACTAATGTAACATATTGCTATAAAGTTAGAATAATTTAGTAATAACTTTATTTTCGATATTAAATCTATCCACTAATTATCTCCACTCTGAAATTTATAATATTAAAAATTTATCTTATGAATACTTGATCAAAAGTGTTTTTTATCTTTTTTTAGCAAAACTCTTATATGTCTGTCAACTGCACCAAAGGGAATATTCAATTTTTTTGAAATATCTTTCGGTAAGCCCCTGAATTATAAAACTCAATCTCCCAAAAAAATTCGTATTCATCTAAGCGAAAAGTATATCGTAATTTAGCTGAGGAATATGATATGCCGGGTATTTCCAGTAAATCAATTCTGAAATCAGGAAAATAGCATTCGATAATTTTTCTTTTACTTCAAAATCTTCCCATTCAATTTCGGCTAATTTATTTTTTAAATCGCTTATTGTCATGAATATTTTGTGGTATAAATTTTATTTTATAACTCTGTCAGAGTTTTATACTCTGACAGAGTTGTCATTTTCAAAATTTATCAATATACCATTTTACCGTTTTTAAAATTCCGGTTTCAAAATTTTCTTCTGCTTTCCAGCCCAGTTCTTTTTCTATTTTAGTGGCATCAATTGCGTATCTTCGGTCGTGGCCGGCGCGGTCTTTGACATAAGTAATCAATTCATCATACTTTTTCTCGTCTTCTCGGGGCTTTAGTTCGTCTAAAATGGAACATATTTTCTGCGCAATATAAATATTTTCGCGTTCATTTCTTCCCCCTATATTATAGGTCTCGCCTGATTTTCCTTTATGATAGCTCAAATCTATTCCTGTGCAATGGTCTAAAACGTATAACCAATCCCGAACATTTTTGCCATCGCCATATATAGGAATGGGCTCTAAATGAATCGCCTTACGAATTATAGTAGGTATTAATTTCTCCGGATGTTGTTTTGGCCCGTAATTATTTGAGCAGTTGGAAGTCGTAACATCCATTCCATAAGTGTGATGATAGGCGCGTACAATGAAATCGGAAGAGGCTTTGGCCGCACTATAAGGCGAATTGGGTGCATAGGGGGTTGTTTCTAAAAACAAACATGTTTCGCCTAAAGTGCCATATACCTCATCTGTTGAAACGTGCAAAAAACGAGCTTCATTAAATTCATTTTTTAAATCGTTTGGACCATTCATCCATAATTTATAGG
>CAYQXT010000235.1:0-6469 GCA_964421365.1 uncultured Bacteroidaceae bacterium | reverse complement strand
CTACACTCTTTTTTGCCAGCTTTTGTAAGCCCCACATAAGACGTGCTACCGCTGCAATCCCTGGCGCAGTCAGCACAATAAAAAAAGCGAGGATTTCGCTAAGAATAGACTCTTCTTTAATCGCAAATAGAATTACGATTAACAACTATTTGCATCTAAATTTCCGATTCCAACACATTATTTATTTTATTGATATTCGTATTTTTTCGAAATAAAAAAAACATAATAAAATTATGTCTACTTTTATATAACTAAAGTTTCGGAGTTTTTTTGCAAATACTCGCTTTTTGCGATTTTTTTTATAAATTGACTTATAATTACCTCAAAGATAAAAACTTAAATCCCAATAGACAACTTTTTTAGCAACCTCTTAAAACATTAATTGCCTAACTACAAGCTAATTACAAACCACAAAACTTCAGTTAATAATTCAACATTGCTTATTACTCTTCTACCACAAATCGCCATTTTTTATTCTTCCAAATCTCGCCTGCATAATCAACTCCAATACGAAGAGTTGCAATAAAATTTACTTTTTCTGTACTACTTAAATCTAAGCAAATACGTTTGGAACTAGCCAAATTTTCCCCGTAAAAACTTTTATCCAGCTTTAATTCTTTTCCCAATTTTCCCGGTCCGTTGAAATCACCAGCTGCGCGAATTAAAACGGCCTGTGGAACATCTTTTTCCCCACATACAAAATTCAACATCCAATACATACCATAGATTAAATAGACATATACCACACCTCCGCTTGCATACATTATTTCGGTACGTTTTGTTCGCCCCTTAGAGCAATGACAAGCCAAATCTTCTTCATTTTTATAGGCTTCTGTTTCAGTGATTTTGTACTGTTTTATTGTCCCGTCTTCAAACTGTCTGACAATCGTTTTGCCTAATAGCTGCTTGGCTATATCAAGTACATCTTGCTGGAAAAAAATTTCGATATTCATATTTTTTTAGAGTGTTATACTAAGCCGCTTCTGAAATTTGTAAATACATTTTGATAACTTATTACCGTTCCGTGATGAGCAAAATTAAGCATACAAAATACGATACCTGCACGATATGAAATAGGCTTAATTTTAAAAACTCCGACCAAATTAAAAGCCCTTAGATTTTATAAATCTAAGGGTTATTAGTCTCCCAATTTTTATTTATTTTTAATCGGAAAATCAGGAACAGACGGCACTTTTGTCTTTGCCGTTTTCAATTTTTCTAGAATTACTTCAATGGCTTTGTTCAATTGGGCATCATTCCCCAAATAAAGCTGATAAGGGTCGTCTTCAACCACAATGTCAGGATCAACACCATGGCCTTCGATGATGAAACCACTACCATCGGCAGCATAAGGTGCATACGAAGGAGTGATAATATAGCCACCGTCAACCACCGGAATGGCACCGCTGTATCCGACTACTCCGCCCCATGTTCTTTTGCCAATAATTGTTCCAAGCTTTTTATATCTGAAACGATAGGGAAACAAATCGCCGTCAGAAGCCGAATATTGGTCTATAAGTGCTACTTTGGGGCCAATCATTGTTCCTACGGGATTTACATCGCCTCGTTTTTCGCCCGAATGCATAGTGGCGTATGTCATGGTACGTGCCAAACGTTCGATAATCATTGGTGATACATTTCCTCCGCCATTTCCTCTGTCGTCAATAATCAGAGCATCTTTGGTTAATTGCGAATAGTAATGTTTTACAAATTCGTTTAAGCCATGCGAGCCCATATCGGGAATATGAATATAACCTACTCGTCCGTTAGTCGCTTTACTCACTTTTTTGATGTTATTTTCCACCCAATTAAAATAATACAGATTAGCTTCATCGGCCAAAGGTTTGATTAAAACTTTGTGTGCACCGCTTGCACTTGGTTTTGAGTTAATGGTTAGCTCTACTGTTTTGTTGGCTTTATCTACCAATAACTCAAACATATTATTAACCGTTTTTGTTTCCACACCATCAATGGCAATAATATAATCGCCTACTTTTGCATTTACACCTATTTCTGTTAATGGCGAACGTAAACCGGACGACCAATTAGCCCCTTTTAACAGCTTATCAATTTTAAAATAACCGGATTTATCACGGCTAAATTGTCCACCAAGAAGTCCTGTCTTTATTCTTTCGGGTTTAGGATGCTCACCGTTTACCGAGTAAGAGTGTCCAATACTTAATTCGCCAATGAGCTCACCAAGCAGATAAGTTAAATCCGAACGATGATTAACATAAGGAACCAGAACGGCATATTTGTCGTGCATGGCTTTCCAGTCCACACCGTGCATATTAGGGTCGTAGAAAAAATCGCGCATACGTCGCCAGCATTCATCGTAGATTTGTGCCCATTCCTGATGATAATTAATGTACATTTTTATATTGCTTACATCAATTGGCTTAGTAATTTGTACTTTGGCTGAAGGCAAAGCAACTACCTGATATTTGTTTTTACTACTTACAAGCATTTTTTCGCCACTCGCAGCGAGAGTATAAAACAAATTTTTCCCTAATACTGTTTCTTTTTTGTTTTTTAAATCATAAACACAAGCAGATAAACCACTTTTTTCATACCTAATATAATATACTTTGTCTTTAATACTCAAAATGTTAAAATAATTGGCTGCTTTTACGGGTAATTCGATTATTCTATCCTGAATACCGGCCAAATCAATTTTTACGTCTTTGCTTATGCTTGCTTTGTTTGTTTTTCCCGATTCTTTTTTGGGTGTATCGACTATTAAATCATCATTTTCGGGCGCAAACGGACTTTTTGTATCTTTTGATAAAGCAACCATGTATATTTTATTCATATTGTTGTAACTGTGATTCCATTCTGTGCGGCTATAGGTAGGATGAAAAGTACGACCGGATGAAAATAACAAAAATTTACCGTCTTTGCTAAAGACCGGACTACTTGCCGTAAACCAGCCTGTTGTAAGCTCTTGGATTTTTTTATCCGTAAGATTATATAATACTATTCTGTCGAACCCCTTTTCGGGACGGGTAAATACAATCCATTTATTGTCCGGCGACCAGTCAAAATCGTTTACAATCTTTAAATCAGAGTGATAAACTGTCGTAATTTTCTTAGTGCTGATATCCACATAACTCAAATCTTGTTTTTTATCACACCAAAGGATTTTTTTGGAATCGGGCGACCATTGTATATCAAAAATATAGGTTTTCAGATTTTTAGTTAGCTGTACAGCAGGCTCACTAGCATCGTATCTTTGCATATAAATCTGAAACTCGCCGCTTTTATCGCTTATATAAGCAATATATTTGCCATCTGGTGACCATATTGCCCCCATATCGTTGGCCGAAGATGATTTTGTGAGATTTTGGGTAATTCCTTTTTTTGCCGGAACCGTAAAAATATCCCCATGTGCGGTAAAAACTACCCGCTCGCCTTTAGGCGATAAATCCATTGTGTTAATGTCTTTTGCAATATTTTTTAAACGGGTACGTCCTCCTTCAAAGGCATTATCAATGGCTATACTAAGCTTTTTACTTTTTTTTGTTTTGGGATTAAATTTCCAGATATATCCGGCCTGTTCAAATACAATCATATTCTCTGATGCAGAAGGGAATTTAATGTCGTAATCGGTGAAGTGGGTAACTTTTTGACTTTTTTTGGTAGTGGTATTATAGACAAATAGATTCATGGTACGGTCGCGGTCGGAGAGGAAATAAATTTCATTGCCAATCCACATAGGTTCAATTTCCTGCGTCAAAGTATCAGTAATTCGTACTGTTTTTTTTGTTGCAAAATCGTGTATCCAAATATCATCGGCCATTCCGCCACGATAATATTTCCACGTGCGAAATTCTCTGAAAACCTGATTAAAAGCCAGCTTTTTGCCATCGGGAGAATAAGAACTAAAACCGCCAAAGGCTAATTCTAATTGCTTAGGCATTCCACCGCTTACAGAAACAGTAAATAAACTGCCTTTGAAGGAATTAAACGACTTTTTACGCGAGCGGAAAAGAATATTTTTGCCATCGGGCGTCCAATCCATAACAATATTATTAGGCCCCATACGGTCGCCAATATCATCCCTGCCAAGCGTAGCCGTATAAGTTACACGTTTAGGAACGCCGCCTTCTGACGGTATCACAAAAACTTCGGTATTCCCATCGTATTGTCCGGTAAAGGCAATAAGTTTTCCATCGGGAGAAAATTTCGGAAACATTTCATAACCTTTGTCGCTAGTAAGTTGTCGGGCTGTACCGCCGTTGGCACTAACAGAATACAAATTGCCGGCATAGGAAAAGACAATTTGATTACCATGTATGGTAGGAAAACGAAGTAATCGGGTTTCGTTTTGTCCAAAAACAAAAATGCTAATAAATAGGAATAAAAAAGCTGTTGTCAATTTTTTCATATACGTAAAATTTTAGTTTTAAATAAAAGGTAAATGTAGTAATTTTTGGGGGAAATTGATACGATGACTATTTTTGTCTAAAGAATAATCATCGTATCAATTAAAGCTTATACCGAATCAGTCAAGGCCATTAAGTACAGCTTGGCCAAAACATTTCCAAGTGCCTGTCAATACGTTAGAAAGTTTATCAGCAGACTTTCCAACGTACTGATAGACATTTGGAAACGTCAAAAGATTAAAGCTCTCAAACATATCATTTTTTTAATGCCTACTAAACTTTATGCATATTTTTGAAATGTTCTGATTAAAAATAAAATAATTTTCGCTATTTTGATAGCGTTTGGAGCTAGTGTACCACTTAAGCTTGTGCGCCCGAATAATAATTATTAATGGTAAATGGTTAATGCCGTTCTACGAGTACCAATTCCTTATTCCCAAATCCTGACTCCAAACTCTTGCCTCCCCGACTCCCAATTATCTAAGTTTTTTAGCCAGTACTATCACCCTCTTGTCGGTAATAATACTGCCATCAGTATGGAAAAACTTAAAAAACAGCACATATATACCGGTTGGAGCAAGTGTGCCATCGGATTGAATACCATCCCAATAAAGTTCACCGCTGCGCCCCAATAAATCATTGTTAGCAATAGTAGTCACCTTTCTACCTGCGGCATTCAGAACATATACCTGTACTTGGTATCCGGCCTTATCTAAGTTGTAATGAATAACCAAACGGTCTTTATAACCATCATTATCAGGCGAGAATGTTTGGTCGGGAAGACTCACCAAACCAACGCTGTCAGCTATTTCGACACTTGTGTATTGCGAATTTTGAGCCCCGGGCGTTGCAAAGCCGGCTGTCTCGGCTGCCGATTGCCAGTTGCTAGCCTCTAAAGCAGGGGCATCAAAATTCACCCGCTCTAAAGAAATGCCTTTTGTGCTGGATAAGAGCGCAAATTGCCAGTCATCAGAATAACGTATATAATCTATAGTGTCGTTTTGGAAATTAAGTAAACGTAAAGCTGCATTATTAGGAAAAGAATGCAAATTCTTATTAATCACCCACTGTGCATCTTGCGAAACAATGTAATTATCTGCCACGCCAGTACTATCTTTTGTCAGAATAGCATAATTTTTGGGCAATAAGAACTGCAAACTATCAGTAACTTGTTGCAAAGCTACCATTACCGAAGGATTATCAAATTGATATTGTGCCAAATATAAATCGCTTAATTTAATGGTTTTATCCGAAGGATTATAAAGCTCGACAAACTCACTTCCACCAGAATTAGGCGAGTATAAGATTTCATTAATCACCATATTATTAGGCTGTGGGATATAATAATCAAAATTAATTATAGTATCAGGCATCATCATATTTTCAACATCTAATATTCCGCTAATTTTCAAACTGTATGACTTTCCGCTTTCCAGTTTATCCGACAGCAACAAATGATAGGCTAACTCATCATCAGCATCACGATAGGCCAATAAAATATTCTTATTATTTAATAAATAATAACTTATGATGATAGCATTTTGAGTATTAGGAACTTCGGAATAACGAATAAGCATACTTTGCTCATTTTTTACTTCAAAATAAGTAATGTGCAAAAATTTATAGCTAAAATAAACCATGCTGTCCAGTAGATTTCCACACCTGTCGCTCAATAGCTTTATTTTCAAACTATCGCTACCGGTAAAATTTTCCTGAAAATATAAATCAATTTGATTATCCGATAGAACTTTTGATTCAATAAAATTACCAATATTCAGACTAAACAAAGTCGAAGTTTCAAAATTATCCGCATCAATAGTTTTGTTAAAAATAAGTTGCAGATGCTTAGAACTAACTACTTTCAATGAATTTAGGACTAATCTTATTGTGTCTGGCTTAACTGCTTTAACCGAATTTTCGCTTGCCGGTGTACCGCCTTTTAGGGCTGTTGAAGCTGTCCAGTTAAAGGTACTCTGGCAGAAATTATCCGCATCTATCCGTTCCAGCGACCAACCACCTTTATTTTTATCGCCTGGCAACCATGAGGATGAATAAGTTAGCGCATCCAAAACATTTCCATTTGC
>CAYQXT010000234.1:0-6480 GCA_964421365.1 uncultured Bacteroidaceae bacterium | reverse complement strand
GGTGATGTAGCCGGTATGGGTGCTGACCTTTTTGAATCTTTCGTAGGCTCTATCGTAGCGACTATGGTTTTGGGTGCTTCGTTCCTTGCTTCCACACAAATAAAAGAAACTTATATATTGGGGCCAATCATGCTTCCCTTAGTAATAGCTGCCGTTGGTATTGTTGCCTCTATAATAGGAACTTTCTTTGTACGTGTTAAAGAAGGCGGAAATCCTCAAGTGGCGCTAAATATGGGCGAATTTGTCTCTGCCGGATTATTACTAATTGGTTCTTATTTTATCATTCGCTGGATGTTACCCCATGAGTGGGTTGTTTCTGCTGCCGATGGTCAGAATGAACTTGTTTATACTTCAATAGGTGTTTTCTGGGCCACAATAATTGGTTTAGTCGCAGGATTAATAGTAGGTAAAGTTACCGAATACTATACAGCTATGGGTGGTCGTCCGGTAAACGGGATTGTCAATCAGTCAAAAACAGGTGCAGCCACGAATATTATTGCCGGATTAGGTGTAGGAATGACTTCAACAGCTATTCCACTGACAGTTATCTCAATTAGTATAGTAGGAGCTTATTATTTTGCCGGATTATATGGTATTGCCATAGCCGCAGTAGGAATGCTTGCGAATACAGGTATTCAATTAGCCGTAGATGCTTATGGCCCAGTTGCCGATAATGCTGGAGGTATTGCTGAAATGGCCGAATTACCCGAAGAGGTACGCAAGCGTACAGACAGCTTAGATGCAGTAGGAAATACCACTGCTGCAATAGGTAAAGGTTTTGCTATTGCTTCGGCAGCCTTAACAGCTTTAGCCCTTTTTACCGCTTTCAAACAACAAGCACATATTGCTACTATTGATATATCAAAACCAATAATAATTGCTGGTTTATTCTTTGGAGCAATGCTTCCGTTCTTATTCTCTGCTTTGGCCATGGGCGCTGTCGGACGTGCTGCTAATGCAATGATTATTGAAGTACGCCGCCAATTTAGAGAAATTCCCGCTCTTAAAGCAGCTTTAGCAATTATGCGTAAATATGATTCTGATTTGAGTAAGGCTACCGAAGAAGATTTAGCCACTTTCCATGCTGCCGATGGTAAAGGAGAGTATCAGAAATGTATCGAAATCTCGACACAATCCTCTTTAAAAGAAATGGTTGCTCCAGGTTTGTTGGCTTTATTGGTTCCTGCCTTAGTTGGCTACATAGGCGGCCCAGAAATGCTTGGTGGCCTATTAGCTGGTGTTACAGCAACGGGTGTTGTGCTGGCGATTTTTCAAGCCAATGCCGGAGGTGCCTGGGATAATGCCAAGAAAACAGTTGAAAATGGTTCGGTAGTTATTAATGGCGAAGTACAAGCTAAAGGCTCTGAACTACACAAAGCTACTGTTGTAGGTGATACCGTTGGTGACCCTTTTAAAGACACATCCGGCCCTTCCTTAAATATTTTATTAAAATTAATGGCAGTAGTTGCTTTGGTGATTGCTCCCAGTATTGCTATAAATGTAGCACCCACAGCTGAAGCTTCGCTCAACAGCGGCGTTCGTCAGGAAGTAGTAATGACTCAGGAAAAAACAGCTGATAATACTGATGTTCCTTCTCAAAAAGAAGTAACTAAAGAAAAAACGGCTACAAATGAGAATACCACAGTGGCTACAAATTCAAAAAAAAGGAATACAGACGTAAGTAACAAAACAAAAATTCAGGAATAAATTTTATTTTCATACATAGAAGTTAAAAGTCTGAAGAAAAAGTTCTTCGGACTTTTTTTATTTCTTAGTAATCACAAATTCTACTCTTCTATTCATACTTTGGTCGCCAAGGCCGGTAACAATCGGTTTTAAACCACCAAACCCTTTACCGGTAATTCTTCGCGAAGCTATGCCATGCTCCACCATATATCTTTTTACTGCATCTACACGCTCTTGCGAAAGTTTTAAAAGTAAGTTCTGTTTTCTATTCCCGCCCGATTCGGTGTGTCCTTCCAAACGAATTTCCATTTTGTAATTTTCTTTCATCAGCTTTACCAAACGGTCTAATTCGGGGTAAGATTCTTTAGTTAATATCGCCTTTGCCTGAACAAAAAATACATTATTCATTTTCACCGATTGGCCAACTTCTATAGGTGTTAGATATAAATTCCGGGTAATTTCTTCGTATTCTTTCACTTCTGAGAATTCAAAATTTTCGTTGGTAGAAATATAGTTTTTCGCCTCGGCTCGTACGCCATAATTATTACCATAAGGTAAAACAATGGTATAAGCTCCGGTTTTAGGATTAGAACGAGCGATACCAAGCTTTTTACCGGTTTTCAAATCCTCATAACTAATATTTGCCCCTACCGGTAATTTTGTTTTAGCATTTAAGACTTTACCAGAAATCAGCACAACGGGCTCCGGTTTGGCTTCTTCGGCTAATTGTACGCTAAAGACATCACCACGTCCGATAGAATTAGCCGTAGAAATAAAATAAGCAAAATCACCTTTGGCAGCCACAGTATAATAAGTATCCCAATCTTCGGTATTTATCGGTTTACCAAGATTTTTAGGCTTCGACCAGTGCAGCCAAGTATCATCTAATCTTTTAGTTACATATACATCTGCACTTCCATATCCAGGCAATCCTTCACTATAAAAATACAATGTTTTATTATCAGGGGCAAGGAAAGGAGTTCCTTCACCTGCCGGCGTATTTAGCATGGTAATATTACGTGGAACGGTATAGCTTCCATCCGGCTTTCTGAAACTCACATACAAATCTTCCCCACCATGGGAGTCACGCCTTTGAACGCTTAAAATCAGCACATTTCCATCTGGCGATGGGCAAAAAGTTTCATAAATATTCAGGTTGTAATAATCATCAATCGCCACTTGCTTAGGGACTTCCCATCCATTTGCTGTTTTATGTGAAATAGATATGCCTTCATCACTGATATAATGAGCTTTAGAAGTATATAAACCTTCTAAAAGCAGCGTATTTCCATCTGGAGATACTGAAATCACCAAATTATCTCCTTCGTTATTAATTGGCCAAGGCATTTTTTTTGCTTTTCCCCACTTTCCATTGGCCTGCTTTTTACTCACATAAATGTCGTAATTAGTGGAATCAGGAAAAGCATTCAGAGATAAATAACTCCTGCCAAAATAGAGAGTTTTACCATCGGCACTAACAATAGGAGCTATTTCAGAATGCTTAGTATTTATGTTTGTTCCCAAGTTTACACGTTTTAAATTAACAGGTAGCCCTTTTACTAAATTAATTTTTGACTCTTCTTGCCGAATTTCAAATTCATCTACCACAACCATCATTTTTGAAGTAAGAATAAAACCCTGATTAAAGCCTCTCGCCTCTAAATTACTTGCAGTAAACACTTTTATTCCATTAATATAAAATCGAAAGGTATTTCCATATTTAGTAACTTTCAACACATTATTTTTTCCCTTTTCCTTGATAACATCCGAAGCCGTCCATGCCTTAATTTCGTCATATTTTTCGTCCTTATAGCCGTAGATTCGGAAATATTTGTTTGAACTCACGACAAAAGCATAGCCATTACTCCAACTTTCTGTATGCCAAATTATACCATAGCCATAGTTATCTATACCAGATATTTGTTTCAACTTTGCCGATATTTCAAAATTTTTATTTGGATCGACATATTTAGAATTATAAAAACGATAAATGAATTTACTCGTTTTATTATTCAGATAAAAATATCCACCCTTGATTTTTGCCGAAGCATTATCATTATCATATTCGCTCCACTGTGAATCAGATTCATTGAAATTTTCGTGTAACAGAACAGGCAACTGTCCATATATTTTAAATACAAAAATGAGTAGTACAATACTTAAGAATATTTTCTTCATCGGTTTTACGTTATATGATTAATTTATATATAATCTTATTAGTGTCTGTTTGCAAAGTCAAATAAATATTTTTTATCCACTAATTACTCGAATAAGCAGGAATAATTTTTATTAAACAAAACTTTAGATTTCACTATATAGCTATAATTTATCACTTCATTATCACAACTTTATAATTACATATTACAACACTTCACAATAAATCACAACATAATATCTACTACATCATGGATAGGCACTAATTAAACCTTATTTTTTAATTTATGACTAAGTTACGAAAAAAATCAAACTAATAAAACAGATTTTGAATAATACTTCACTAAAATTTAGCAAAATTTGAATTCAATAAACCAGTAATAAATTATTGATCAGCAAAATAACTACGCCCTTCAGATTACATTAAGGTCTTCATTTTCAAAAATTTACAATACATGTTTTAAAAAATAGTTTGTAAAGAATTTCAAAAAACTGTATATTGCGGCAAACTTCAAGTAGGAAAAATGAAAATCGTTTTTATTGATGAACCTTTCGCCCTAGGTATATATGAACCGGAAAATTTATGTGTTAAGATTTACTGGCGGGGCAAACAAAATAGTAAGCAATATCGCTCTACTCTCCAGAAAGCACTTGATCTGGCAGATGAACATAAATTTGCTTACTATCTGTCGGATATTCGTGAACAAAGGTTAGTTAGTCCTGAAGATCGGAAATGGTTTCAGGAAATAGCTATGCCTCAAGCAATAAAAAAGGGTTTAGAAAAAGCAGCGGTTGTTTTTAGTGGAAATATTTTCAAAAAATACTATTTAAATAATATCTTTGATGCATCAAAAAAATTTGGCCTACCCTTAAAATTTTTCTCAAACGAAGAAGAAGCAGAGAAATGGCTATTTAAACTCAAAAAGTAATGGATTACCAAGCAGAAGAAATTGTTTACGACAAGGACGTTGTTGAGTTTATTACCGTTGCCAATCAATTTTGTTCTTTTATAGAGGACATAACAGATGTAACAAAAGGACAATTTATTGACCAAAGTCTTAAAATAGGTGCTTTACTATATTTGAAAGCATCTACATTGCCAGATTTTGAGAAAATATTTGAAAACTTAACTGAAAAATTTGTTTCGGAATACGAATGGCAAATGATAGCCAGTCAGATTTCGCTTAAATTAGGCGAAGATGATAAATACATAGCAATCTACGTGCCTTCGAATGTGGTAAACGATGAGAAAGAAGAGCTGAACTTTTCGGAGGCTTTCTCTGATATTTACCAGGATTTAAAAAATATCACTACAAATTATAAAATAGCCTCTCATGAGATTATGAATGATGCTTTATGGGAATGTAAAGAAAATTTTACAGAATATTGGGGTCCCAGAATACTTGCCATATTATCCGGTTTTCATGCACTCAAATATAATCAGACTTCGTTTGACGAAGAAGGAAACAACAATTTAGACACCTCTCGTTCAGACAAGACAAATAGACAACAATTTCTTGATTTTCAACAGAATCAAGATGACGAATAATGTTTTTACAATATGGAATTTAAAAATGACATCACAAAAGAAGAACTTTCGGAATTAGAGATGGTCTCCTTTTCAGGGCAGATTCATGTAATAGAGAATGAAGATGACTTTAAAAAACTTTGCCTGCTTCTAAAAAAAACAAAAATTTTAGGTTTTGATACTGAAACGAAACCGGCCTTCAAAAAGGGGCAGCATAATAAGGTAGCCCTACTGCAATTATCCACCGGAGAGCATGCCTTCTTATTTCGGCTGAATAAAATAAAATTACCCAGTTGTGTACTAGAAATTTTAGCCTCATCGGAATATATTAAAGCAGGTGTAGCCATTAAAGACGATATAAAAGCTTTGCAAGAATTAGGACGATTTGAGCCCAAGAATTTTGTTGAATTACAGGACTACACTAAAGATTTCGGCATAGAAAGCAATAGCCTGAAAAAAATAGCAGCCATTGTTCTCGGCTTTTCAATCTCAAAAAGACAGCGGGTTACTAATTGGGAAAACGAAACCCTTAGCAATGCACAAATTCTCTATGCTGCTACCGATGCATGGATTGGTTACGAAGTGTATAAAAGACTGGATAAGAAATGAACAAAACCAATGGGAAATTACTAATATTTTCGGCACCTTCGGGTTCCGGCAAGACCAGTCTTGTTAAAGGAATAATGCAGCAAATATCGCAATTAAAATTCTCGGTATCGGCCACTACAAGGCCAATGCGAAAAAATGAAATTCACAAGAAAGATTATTATTTCCTCAGCCCCAAAGAATTTAAACAAAAAATAGTCAATAATGAATTTGTAGAATGGGAAGAAGTTTACGAAAACCGATTTTACGGTACCTTAAAATCAGAAATTGAACAGATTTGGTCAGAAGGGAATCATGTGGTTTTTGATGTGGATGTAAGAGGAGGACTAAACTTAAAAAAATATTACGGTGAAAAGGCTCTCGCAATTTTTGTACAGGTTCCTTCAGTTCAGGTTTTAGAAGAGCGATTACGCATGCGTGCCACTGATACAGAAGCCGATATTCAAACACGATTACAAAAAGCAGAGTACGAAAGCAATCCTTTAGAAGACGGTAGTTTAGATAAT
>CAYQXT010000233.1:0-6493 GCA_964421365.1 uncultured Bacteroidaceae bacterium | reverse complement strand
TGCCTGTTATCTTGATATAATTTCATGTAAATATCTTCAAAAACCTTGCTTGAACAACGTTTATTTGCATCTGACAAAGTACTGCGTTTGGGCATAGAATTTAAACCTAAGTGATTTATTTTGTCTGAATTTGCCAAAACACCTATAACTGCCTCTCTTAGAGGATTTACCCCTTCAAATACAGAATAAAGCATAACAACAAGATGATTATAAGTTGTAAATTTTTTTGTATATCTGTCTGCTTTGTTTTTCAATGCGATACGGTTTATTTTTGACTTGCTTATGGATTTTAACAACTATGAAAATATTGGCTGTCCGATAAAATTTGTATCTTTATGCATATCTTTAGTTTTTTGGTGAAACAAAGATAATAGTGAGGGGCGATTATTCAAACCTCACTTTTTTTTATTTTTAAATTTTTATCGGACAACAATTGCAAAAAAAAACATACAATAATTTTCATTTGAAATTCTTTTGCATATAAACGATTATGAATAGCATCATGGTAATGGTCGTGAAGTACTAGAAGAAGTATATCTTAACTACGAAGAGGCAGAATAACATCTTAAAGTTTACCCTTGTGATAGAGATGATATTGAAGATGCAAGAACCGACAAACCAATAAAGATTATGATACAAAAGCAAACGAAATCCAATATGATAAAATTTATCAGTAGATAGTGATGATGACCCAATTTTTGATATTATGCATCCTGATGATATAAATAAAATTAATCCAATAGAAAAATTTTATCGACAAAACACAGACCCAATAACGCTTCTGCAAAATGGCGATTACAATCTACTTAATTAGTTTGTATCCACAAACTTATCCGTCCGACCGCTTGAAGCGGTCGAACGGGTAATAAAAACAGCCACTAATTAACCGCTTGTTCTTTTTTCCCGGCCTTATTAATTTTAGCCACTAAAGTAAGTACATAAATAATAAATATCCAAACGCCGGAAACAACCGACACATAAATAAATATTAACCATAAGGGTGCCATTCGGGCAGTAGCCCACAATGCTCTATGAGCTAATAAATTTACGTGCGGATTGGGAGCTCCCCATTTCACTTTCAGCGTTTGCATCACTTTACCATATTTAGATTCTTTCTTTACTTTAGCCAGAACCAACAAGCTACTATCAACATAAGAAACAGGTAAATCAGTAGGAAGTTCAACACTAAATTTGCCATTTTCAGAGGTTTTAACCGTTGCAAGTAGCAAATTCCCAAAGTATCGTTTCACAAATACCTGTACTTTTATTCCCGAGGCTGAATTGATATTTCCATCGGCATCTTTACCTTCTAAAGTAGCATTTACACTATGGCTTGCCTCATCGAAACTAATAGCCAATTGCAAATCGGAGAATTCGGTATTTCCCGAAGAAGAACTGTTTGCTGTTGTTTTGGCCGCTGTACCACGTTCGCCAATCAAACTACGTAAAAAGTGAATAATTTTCCAACGATCTTCTTTACTCAGTTGGCTTTTAAAACCGGGCATTGCTCCTTTTCCATCGGTTACTTTTGCAAACATAGCATCGGCTGTAACGGATTTAAGAAAGACGGCATTACCCAAATCCTTCATATCCGGCACCAAAGGCAAGGCTTTCCCTTTGCCTGCAGGCCCGTGGCAAGATTGACATTTAGACACAAACAAATCCTGACCTTGATCTATCTCATCATCTGTTATAGCAAGTGTAGCAACTGATGTTTTTTTCTTTACAGAACCTTTCTCTCCAATAATATTTCGTAAAAAGCCTATAATTTTCCAACGGTCTTCTTTACTTAGCTGACTTTTAAAACCGGGCATTGCTCCCTTTCCTTCAGAGAGTTTAGTAAACATTTCGCCAGCGGTAATGGACTTAAGAAAGGCGGCATTACCCAAATCCTTCATATCCGGCACCAAAGGCAAGGCTTTCCCTTTACCAGCCGGCCCGTGGCATGATTGGCATTTAGCTACAAACAAATCCTGTCCTTGATCAATTAAATCATCTGTAATAGGAAGTGGATTTGTTAGTGCTTTTTCATCATCGGAAACTGTCCATTTTTCCTGTGCTCTGGCAGGAAAAGCGATGATTCCGAATATAAATATATAAAATATAATCTTTGCTTTCATTTTTTACTCTTTTTAGACTTATTTATATTCTTCATTCAATACTTCCCTACTCACTCCTTTTTGCTCTGCAATCTCCCAGATGGGTACGATGGGAAATAATTTAGCAATAATAGTTCCTATAAAAATAGCTATAAACATAGGCCCTATCACGATAGCTAATTCAATCGCGGTCGGATAGTAAGTGTGAAAATTTTCCGGCACATTCTGTATGGGCAAAAACGGATGTAACTGAGTAGGTATAATAATAATAAATCGCTTAAACCATGAACCAATCAAAACGGCAATCGAAATGAGCATACTCGGCAAAGGTTTTCGCATTTCTGAAAATACTAATAAAACAGTCGGAAGTACTAAACTACCACCAATTACTAACCAAAACATAAGGGCAAATTGTCCTTGAAAAAGAGAGTATAAATTGAGGTGTTCGGCAGTTTCCATTTTAAAAGCCGGAACAAAAAATTCATTGATATTAAAATATAAATAAACGAGTATGCTTAGTACCAATAATTTACTCATTTTATCAAAATGAAAATCCGTGAGATACTCCTTTAGTTTATAGTTTTTACGAAAAAAGTACATCGCAATAATTACGGCCGAAGCGCCAGCCACAAAAGCACCGGTCACATAATAAGGTCCTAGATTTGTAGAGTTCCAACCCGGACGCAAAGTCATAGCGGATAACCACGAAGTAACGGTGTGAATGGACAAGGCAACAGGGACGATTAATATCATTAATACTCGCATAGATTTATGTAAAATACGGTATTGCTCATCTGAACCTATCCAATTAAAGGCCAATAAGTCATACAATTTTCTCTGCCATTTGGGAATATTAGTCATTTTACGTCTAAGTAAGGCTGCATCAGGAATTATAGGTAATAAAAGTAATACCAAACTAATGGCTGAATAGGTCATCACCACGGTTATATCCCAAAGGATAGGTGACTGTACCCGTCCGTATAGAAATACATTCAATAGCCTATCGGGACGCCCCATGTCGAAAACAACAACTAAACCGGAAACTAAAACCATGGAAACGGCTATAATCTCAGCTATCCTAGTGATTGGCTTTATCCACTGAATCCCTAATAATCCTAAAACAGCACTAATGAGCATTCCTACTAATGCCACAGCTATAAAAAACACAAAGTTAGAGATATAAGCACCCCAGGATACATAGTCGCGCATAGCGGTAACGCCTAATCCATCTCTAAGCTGGATAAAATAGGCATAACAAAATATCACGATAGTTAAGCCCAAGAAAAGCATCCACAATTGAAAGCCTTTGTGGTGGGTCAACGGACGAATTAAATCATCTTCAATTTTTCGTAATAAGGCTTTTGACTCATCACGATTTAAAGTTTCTTTTGACATTTTTTTAGTCTTTTCTATTAAAAATAATTATTTATACTTAATGTTACCAAAGTAGCAGAAAATATTTTGTTATTTCACTCTCAATTAAAATATTGCAAAAATATGCACAACAAACATGATACCGATTCGGTATTAACTCTCTAATTCTAATTCAGGGTTATCTCCTTTGCTTAAAGTCTTCTTGCCTTCATATTCAAAGGGAAATAATCTGTTTTTAGGAGGAAGATAATACACCCGGGGTTTTGTCCCTAATTCGGGCAATAGCGTATAACCCGCTTTTTCTCTTAAAAGTTCAGAGAAGCGAACAGTCTCATGCGAAGTTCCATTAGTAACCGTATCTTCATTCGCATCACCAAACCAATAAACACCATTAGGACAGGCAGAAACACAGTAAGGTAATTTCCCAATACGTAGCCTATCGGCACTAAAAATACATTTGGTAATGGTTCCTTTTTTCTGAGGAACATTTAGCTCTACATCGTAAACCTTTGTATCATCACCTTCAACTTTTAAAGGCTCAGACCAATTGAAAACCCGTGCTGAATAAGGACAGGCGGCAACACAAAAACGACAACCTATGCATCGCTCATTATCAATCAAAACGATACCATCTTCACGCTTAAAGGTAGCATCCACCGGACAAACTTTCGTACAAGGAGGATTATCACACTGCATACAAGGTTTAGGCTCAAAATAGGGTGCGGTATGCTCGTCTTCTTGCATCCGATACACGTTTATATGGTGCTGTTCGGGCTTCAAATGGTGAGCAGCATTACAGGCACTCATACACTTACGGGCATTCCGGCAACTGGCCAAATCAATTACCATAACCCAGTGTTTCCCTTTAAAACCCTCTCGACCACGGCGTTGAAGTTCATTAAGGCTTAAAGATTCTCCTTTTTGTAATTCATTAACATGGTCTTGATTTAGTTCTACCGTATGCCCATCATTTGTGAACATTTTGGTTTTTGCCGATTCTTCGCTATAACCTGCAAGAATAGCTGCACCTCCGGCAGCAGCTCCTATTCCAAGGGCTAATCCTACACGTAAAAAATCACGCCGTGAATTAACATTTTCCTCTTCTTTTTTGTTGTGTTCTGTATCCTGAGACATCTTTACTCTTTTTTTTTAATTAAGCACAAATATAAAAAATATATGGATTCACATATCTTTTATTCTTAATTCTTATTTAGATTAGTTAAAAACAACATAATGTATCAAAAAAATAATCCCTAATTTAATAATAAAAAAAACTCAGAATAAGATACTTAAAGTATTTACAAATAGTGAGGAAGAGTTCGGCCTAAAAACCAAACGAATAGATTTAGTAAAACTGTAAAAAATAGATCGTTCATTTACAATTGATTAATAAAGCCGTCCGACCGATTTTGATGCAAATTCACCTTTTTATACTGTACCCAAGGAATATTTAACACAAAATTTATTACTATTTATGGAAATTGTGTATGCAGCTATCTTATCAAAAGAACGTCTTTATGAACAAACTAAAACTAGACAACATGACTAAGAATTATTTTATTTTTATTATACTTATTTTCATAAGTTTCAATCTGTATGCTAAGCATGAAGTAAAAAAAATTTATGCAACCAAACGGCTTGCGACCAGTAAGCCGGTAATTGATGGGAAATTAGACGATGTTTGCTGGAAAACAGCTAATTGGGCATCAGGATTTATACAGTATGAGCCTTTAGAAGGGAAAGCTCCTTCGCAACAAACTCAATTCGCGATTTACTACAACGACCAGAATATCTATGTAGCAATTAAGGCTCACGACTCTTCTATTGACAGCATCGTACATCGAATGACCGTAAAAGATAATATAGATGGCGATTGGGTATGTATTCAATTAGATAGTTATCACGACCAGCGAACAGCTTTTTGCTTTAGTGTCAGTGCGGCAGGCGTAAAAGAAGACTACATGATGACTAACGATGGGAATTCGCAAGACAATAATTGGAATCCGATTTGGTGGGTAAAAACGAGTCTTGCAAAGGGTGGGTGGTTTGCAGAAATGAGAATACCTCTAAATCAACTAAGATTCTCTAATTCTAAGCATCAAGTTTGGGGAATGCAAATAGAACGTAAATTATTTCGTAAGAACGAACTCAGTATTTGGCAGCCTATTGCCCGAAATGCCTCGGGTTGGGTGAGTGATTTAGGCGAATTACACGGCCTACAAAATATCAAAGCCCATAAAATTTTCGATTTAACCCCTTTTATTGCTGCCAAATCCGATTCGTATGAAAAGGAAGCAAGAAATCCTTATGCCACAGGAAAAGACTATAATCTGAATGCCGGATTAGATGGCAAAATTGGCTTAACAAACAATCTCACTCTGGATTTTACCGTAAATCCTGATTTTGGACAGGTGGAAGCTGACCCCTCGCAGGTGAATCTTACAGCCTATGAAACTTTTTATAGCGAGAAACGTCCGTTTTTTATAGAAGGGCGAAGTATTTTGAGTTTCCCGCTCATGTTTGGAGATGGCGATTTAGCCTCGCAAAATTTATTTTACTCCCGCAGAATTGGTCGGAAGCCTCATTATTATCCAGACTTAAACAAAGGGGAATATACCAAAGTACCCGAATTTACCTCTATTTTGGGTGCCGCAAAAATTACTGGAAAAACTGCAAATGGGTGGTCAATTGGTTTAATGGAAAGTCTGGGTGCTGAAGAAAAAGCCAGAATATCTGATGGAGCAAATACTCGTAGAGAAATTGTTGAACCAATGACTAATTATTCTATATTACGCTTACAAAAAGACCATAATGACGGGAATACACTATTTGGAACCATGCTGACTTCTACCAACCGCCGATTAAACAGTCCAAATTTACTATACCTGCACAAGAACTCATACACAGGAGGAAGCGACTTTACCCAGTATTTTAAGGATAAAACATGGTTTGTGAAAGTTAACGGAATGTTTAGTCATGTAGAGGGAGATTCTACAGCAATACAACGAACCCAAACTTCT
>CAYQXT010000232.1:0-6500 GCA_964421365.1 uncultured Bacteroidaceae bacterium | reverse complement strand
ATGCAGTTGCCCGATTGTATGGTTCTCCCCCTGGATATGTAGGTTTTGAAGAAGGCGGTCAGCTCACCGAAGCCGTGAAGCGTAAGCCTTATTCAGTAATTTTATTTGATGAAATTGAAAAAGCTCATCCCGATACTTTCAATGTCCTCTTGCAGGTTTTAGACGATGGTCGGCTTACCGACAGTAGTGGTACAACTGTAAATTTCAAGAATACAATAATAATTATGACCTCCAATGCCGGTGCAGATAAAATCTACGATAATTTTAAGCAAATGACCAATGAAAATGCCGGAAGAATGATAATTAAAACAAAAAATGAGGTTACTGCTGAGCTCAAAAAAAAGATGCGCCCCGAATTTTTGAATCGTATTGATGAGATTGTCCTTTTTTTACCCTTGTCTTTTTCTCAAATTATAAAAATAACCCAATTGCAACTTAATAGCCTAAACAGAAAGCTACTAAAAAAATCTATAACTTTAGATTATGACCAAAAAGCACTTTCGTGGATAGCCAAACGGAGTTATAATCCTCAATTTGGAGCACGGCCAATAAAACGAAGTATTCAAAAATATATTCTGAATGAGTTGTCAGAAAAAATTCTGGAAGGCAAGCTGGAAAAGAATAAGATTATTTTAATTTCTGAGGAAAGCAAAAAATTGAAATTTATTAATGTATTACCTGAAAATTTAGAAAAATTCAAAAACAAAGTTAGTGAAAGCAAGGTAGAACATGTTACATCAAATAATATAGATCCTGTGCAAAAATCAGAGTATGGTTTCTGGCACAGATTTAAAAATTGGTGGAAAAAATTGTTTTAGTTAATTTACTTAACATAATTAAGTGGCTTTTGTTTCAGTATTCAAGTTGATCCGTTAATGTTTTTTTATATATAAAAATATGTTTATGTGTTCAAAAACATATCTTGTAAAAAGTTGGTTTATTGGTGATTATAAAAATATATGAGAATTTTGTTGAAAAATGTTATGCATACATAGTAAGTTTTTGAATTTTTTATATATTTGAATAGCTAAATATGAATATAGTATTGATAAATAATTAAAAACTACAAATTTATGGTATCAAGTATAATTTTTGTAATTGTCCTTGCTGCAGCAATTATTTTTTTCACCCGAAATGTGAAAATTATTGCACGCAATATAAATATCGGAAAGGATATCGATATAAAGGATAATAAAGCCAGACGTTGGAAAACTATGCTTCGTGTGGCAATTGGACAGGGGAAAATGACGAAGCGCCCAGTAGCTGGTATCTTACACATTATGGTTTACTCTGGATTTCTTCTTGTTAATTTTGAAATGCTAGAAATTCTTACCGATGGAATTTTAGGAACACATAGAGCGTTAAGTTTTGTGGGAGCACCCGTTTATGACGGTTTTATCTCATTTATAGAAATTTTTGCCTTAGCTGTACTTTTTGCCTGTTCCATTTTTTTAATTCGCCGTAATATATTAAGGGTTAAACGTTTTCACAATCAAGAAATGACTACATGGCCACGTTTGGATGCCAATGTTATTCTTATTACAGAGATTTTGTTGATGTTTGCTCTTTTTTCAATGAATACAGCCGACTCTATACTTATGCAGCGAGGCGCAATTGAAGGGCATAATGTTGTAGGCCCTTTTCTGATTAGTCAGGTTCTTATCCCTTGGTTTGATCATTATAGCAATGGTACACTGCATTTTGTAGAGCAGTTTGCTTGGTGGTTTCATATAGTAGGTGTATTAGCTTTCTTGAATTATATCCCCTATTCTAAGCACTTCCATGTATTTCTAGCCTTTCCAAATACTTGGTATTCTAAATTGGAGCCTAAAGCTCAAATGCCAAATATGCCCGAAGTTACCAAAGAAGTAAAAATTATGATGGGAACCATCGAGGATGACGGAGCTTCTGAAGAAGAAATGCCGAGTTTTGGTGCTAAAGATATTCCCGGATTGACATGGAAAAACGTAATGGATGCTTACACTTGTACCGAGTGTGGTCGATGCACCGCTGTTTGTCCTGCCAATATAACCGGAAAACTACTTTCGCCCAGGGCTATCATGATGTCTGTGAGAGACAGAGCCCAAGATATTGGAAAAAATATTGATACACACGGAAAAGATTATGATGATGGAAAATCGTTATTGGGAGACTATATTACTCCTGAGGAAATTTGGGCTTGTACTACTTGTAACTCCTGTGTAGAAGAATGTCCGGTGAATATCAATCAGGTAGATGTAATTCTTTCATTACGTCGATATGCAGTGATGGAAGAATCAGCAGGGCCGGCACTTATAAACGCTATGCTTACTAATATAGAAAATAACGGTGCACCTTGGCAGTATTCGGCTATGGACAGAGCCAACTGGGCTGATGAAGTGTTTATGAAGAAAGAGAATTAAAAAAATTGAAAGATTATGGCTGATAATAATATAGAACAAGTTAAAGTTAAAGTCCCTGTGATGGCTGATATTGCAGACCAAGGAAAAATTCCTGAGTATCTTTTTTGGGTAGGTTCGGCAGGAAGCTATGACGATAGAGCAAAAAAAATAAGCAAGGATTTTGTTAAAATATTGATATATGCAGGAGTTGATTTTGCTATTTTGGGCAACGAAGAAACGGATAGTGGTGAAGCAGCAAAAAGAGCTGGTGGCGAATTCCAGTTTCAGATGCAGGCGATACAAAATATTGAACTACTTAATGGATATGGGATCAAAAAAATTGTAACTTGTGACCCACACGATTTCAGTGTTTTAAAAAATGAATATTCTGATTTAGGTGGTAAATATGAAGTTTATCATCATACACAGTTTATACAATATTTAATAGAAGCTGGTAAACTTAAAATTGATGATAAAACATTTAAGAATAAGAAAATTACCTTTCATGATCCCTGTTATCTAGGCCGTGGAAATGGAGAATACGAAGCTCCTCGTTTTATTTTAAATCAATTAAATGCTGATTTTGAGGAGTTAGGACGCCATAAAGAACGCTCTTTCTGTTGTGGTGCTGGTGGTTCTCAGATGTTTAAAGAAGCGGAGAATGGCGATAGAGAAGTATTTGAAGAGCGAACAAATGAAATTCTTGATATGATGCCGGATGTGGTCTGTACAGCTTGCCCGTTTTGTATGGTTATGATTACCGATGGAGTGAAATATAAAGATATGAAAGACCATGTAAAAGTATTGGATATTGCTGAAATAGTGGCAGATGCTTTAAAATTATAAAAATCGTATATATTATTAAAAAAAACCTTTATTTCGTTTTGAAGTAAAGGTTTTTTTTGTATATTTGAAGTCTATAAAATTTACTGACATCCGATATTTTTTTGATTTTTTTAATTTATTTTATAAAAAAAAATTTTAACAGCACTTAATTTTTGTAAAGGTATTCTTATCTGTGTAGATTTTTTGGAGTTAAGTCATTAAAATCTTTATGAGATTTTTTTTGACTTTAATTTATCGTGCTGTAAAATTATAAAGTACTGATTGTTAGTTAAATATTTATTTGTATTTTATTTTATTTTTATTTCATTGTAAGTGAAAACAATACATAAAATTTGAATTTTGCAAGTAAAAATACATTTTTTTCTTACAAAATTTTTCAACATCTTTATAGCATCAAGAAATTTTTCGTATAAAGAGCAAAATGTATTGCGAATGAGCTTTCTAGTTTATTTGGGGGCTTGGGTAACTGACTGTCTCTGTAAACTTAGAAAGATGTTTCTACGACCAAAAGTTAGATTCTTGAAAATTAGAGCATTAATATAAGATTTTTAGAATTAAATAATTAACTAAAGCTATGGGAAAAAGTCATCAACAAGTGTGGGAGAATTGCTTGGCAATTATACGGGATAATATTCCTGGGTCGAGTTTTAATACTTGGTTTAAGCCTATTGTACCTTTAAAATTAGAACATCAAGTTCTTACTATTCAGGTGCCTAGCCCTTTTTTCTATGAATATATTGAGGAGCAATATATTGATATTTTACGCAAAACTTTGCGTAAAGAGATGGGGCCCGAAGCAAAATTGGAGTATAGTGTGATTGTCGATCGAACACATAAAAATAGTCCTACAACAGTTAAGTATCCTACTTCTAATCAGAATTTCAGGAATAAGCCTTTAGTAACTGCCAAAACTCCAAAAATTGAAAATCCTTTTGTTTTACCAGGTGTTCAGAAGCCCAAAATTGATCCACGTTTAAATCCTAACCATACTTTTTCGAATTTTGTGGAGGGAGAAAGCAATCGTTTGGCACGCGCGGCAGCTTATGCTGTTGCTGCTAATCCGGGCGGTACAACCTTTAACCCTTATTTAATATATGGTAATAGTGGATTAGGAAAAACTCATCTTGCCCATTCTATTGGCTTGGAAGTGAATGAAAACATCAATGATAAAGTTGTTTTATATGTAACTGCTAATGAATTCCAAAACCAGTTTACCGAATCCACACGTAAAAACACTAGAAATGACTTTGTTCACTTTTATCAAATGATTGATGTCCTGATTATTGATGATGTACATGAATTTGCCGGTAAGCACAAAACACAAGATGCTTTTTTTCACATATTTAATCATCTTCATCAAAATGGTAAACAGTTGATTCTCACTTGTGATAAACCCCCTGCTGAGTTAGACGGGTTAGAATCACGCCTTTTGTCCCGATTTAAATGGGGACTGAGTGCAGAAATTAAAAGTCCGGATTTTGAGACCCGTAAAGAGATACTGCGTAAAAAGCTATATAATGATGGTATTGAAATGAAGGACGAAATTATAGATTATATTGCAGCAAACGTTAATACTAATGTAAGAGAATTAGAAGGGATTTTAATCTCCCTCTTAGCTCAAATGACATTGATAAAGAGAGAATTAACTCTTAAGCTTGCGCAGGATTTGATAGATAATTTAATTAAAAATACCCGAAAACAGGTTACCATAGAAGATATAATTAAAGCGGTTACCTCCTATTTTAATATGCCTAAAGACTCGGTGCAACTGAATAATCGTAAGCGTGATATTGTTCAGGCAAGACAAATAGCTATGTATTTGGCCAAGCAATATACTGATGCTTCGCTTGCTGTAATAGGTTCTGCTATTGGCAAAAAAGACCATGCAACGGTACTTCATGCATGCAGAGCCGTTAAAAATCAGATAGATACAGATAAGAGCTTTCGTAGATCTATAGATGAAATTAAACAAACTTTAGCTTATTAATTAGGTAGTAACCCCACATTACAACCATAAAAATTATTTGACCCTGCTTATAGCGGGGTTTTTTTTTGTTTTATAGGTGTTTACATTAGTAAATCTCACAGCTTGCTAACAATACCTCAAACCTTAACTGTTTATTTCAATCTCTTTTTTTGAATAATCGGACTTTATTTTGTTTATAATTGTAATTTGAGAAAAAACATATTACATCAAGTGTTTGATAATTAATATTCTAATAGTATGACTTGTGAGATGTATAATTGTTAATAACTTTGAATTAATCTCATCTTATCTGATTTTTTCTTATTTAGCTTTTTTGATGCTGCTAAAGTATTCTTTTGTACCTTGATTATATTCTCGCTAGCAGAATTCTTTCTTTTTTTCGACTTTTTATAATTTAAAGTTTACCATTCAAATAATATATATTTATGTCAGAGATGCTAAATAGCTGAAAATAATAATGAAGAAAAGTGACGGAATTAAATTCAGCACTTTTATTTTTTTAATTTCTAGGATATTTATTCCTAATCCTATGAGGAGGATACCACCTGTTGCACTTAAATCTGTAACTATTTCGGGGCGGAAAAAATCACCCAGCAGTGCTGAAAGTAGTGTAAGCCCACCCTGATAAAGAAACAAAGGTATTACAGAGAATAATACTCCAATCCCTAGTCCTGAGGCCAGAGCAATGGAGGAAAAACCATCCATTACAGATTTGGTTAACAGTAATGTATTATCGCCTGTCATGCCTTCTTGTATCGCACCCAATATTGTCAAGGAACCCATACAATACATTAAGAAGGCAGTAATAAAACCTTCAGAAAATTTTTCATTTTTAAAATGAGATTTTCGTTTTATTTGCTTTGATAGAAATTCCATTTTTTGGTCTAATTTAAGAAATTCTCCACTTATTCCTCCTACTATTAAACTGAATACTATCGCTAGGAGCTGTTTGCCATTTAGAGCCATTTTAATGCCTAAAAATAGGGTGAATAATCCTAAGGCATGAAAGATAATCAGAATTATTTTTTTGGGCAATTTGTTTTTTAAGAGAAGCCCGATTAGACTACCTGTTATCACGGCAAGAATATTTACAATTGTACCAAACATTTTTCCGCGAAGATAATTGTAATTCTTTTTCATCAAAAAAAAAATATTAAAATTTACATTTGTTGCAAAATGAAGTTTACTAAAAACAGATTTAGAAAGTTTATTTTAGCCAGAATTACTGAACTTACTTGAGTCTCCTCAAAAAACGAATTGAGTAATCTGTAATTTACTGATATTCA
>CAYQXT010000231.1:0-6516 GCA_964421365.1 uncultured Bacteroidaceae bacterium | reverse complement strand
GCGAATCTTTAGCCGATGGCATCAAACGGGCTACCGATATTATGCTGGCCGGTAAAATTGCCGTAGTATGCGGATATGGAGACGTTGGAAAAGGATCGGCCGCTTCTTTGCGTGCCTTTGGATCGCGAGTAATTGTTACCGAAATAGATCCTATCTGCGCTCTTCAGGCTGTTATGGAAGGTTACGAAGTGAAAACCGTTGAAGATGCTCTTGAAGAAGCCGATATTTTTGTTACAACAACAGGTAATAGAGATATTATTACCGTAGAACATATGGAAAAAATGAAAGATCAGGCTATTGTTTGTAATATTGGCCATTTTGATAATGAAATTCAGGTGGCACCTCTCGAAGCCCATAAAGGGGTAAAAAAAGTAAATATTAAAGCTCAGGTAGATCAGTATTATTTTCCTGATGGACATTCTATTATTTTGTTGGCTGAAGGTCGCTTGGTTAATCTGGGCTGTGCTACCGGTCATCCTTCTTTTGTGATGAGTAATTCTTTTAGCAATCAGACTTTAGCACAAATTGAATTATGGCAGAAAAATTTTGAAGTAGGCGTTTATCGTTTACCAAAACATCTTGACGAAGAAGTTGCTCGTTTGCACCTCCCCCAATTAGGCGTTAAATTAACAGAATTAACACCCGAACAAGCTGCTTATATTGGCCTACCTATTGATGGCCCATATAAACCAGATCATTATAGATACTAAGATAATTGTTAATTAGCATTTTACGAAAAAAAACGTTTTTGTTTTAAGGTAGAGTTTTTTTACAGCTCTGCCTTTTTTATATTATACACAGATTGATTAGAATTCTTATAATAAATTAACATTATCAGTAAGTTAGATTTAAATTTAGCGTTCTATTTTTTTTATATGCCCAATCTTAGAAATTCCAAAGAATCAGCCTACTAATTTCTTATCAGAGAAACATCTTAATAATCATAAAAAATCAGCCTATTATTAATTGTAGAACGGGATTAGTCAGCGGTCATTAGTAATTATATAAAAAATTGATTAATATGAATTAATATCCTATATTTGTAGAAGAGAATAAAAAAAGTATGAAAGTTTTTTTAGGTGGAACAGTAAATGGCTCTCGTTGGCGTGATTATTTGATGCCCCGTTTGGATGTGGATTATTTCGATCCAGTAGTAAAGGAATGGACAGAAGAAGCACGAAAAAAGGAATTGCGTGAACGTAAGAAATGCGATTATCTACTCTATGTACTAACCCCTAAGATGACCGGCTATTACTCAATTGCCGAAGTTACAGATGACTCTTACCGCCGTCCGGATCGAACTATTTTTTGCTATCTGGATAATGACGATGGTGAAAAATTTACGGTTCAGCAAAAGAAAGATTTAAAATTTCTATCCCGAAAGGTGATAGAAAATGGAGCTATTTATTTGTCTAATTTAGAGGATGTTGCTAAATATTTGAATTCGGCCAATCAACGAGTCAAAAGCATCCGCTTAGAAAGCGACCAAATGTTCGATGCCTTTATCTCCTATGGTAGGAGGCATTCTTCGGCTTTTGTAGAAAAAATGTTTGAAAAGTTGGAACAGCAGGGTAAAAAAATTTGGTTAGATAAAAATAATATCCCACTTGCAGTTGATTTTCAGGAGCAAATAGATGACGGAATAGAACATTCAGATAATTTTATTTTCGTAATTTCGCCCCATTCTATAAAATCAGAATATTGTAAAAAAGAAATAGAACTAGCTGTAAAATACGGAAAACGAATTATTCCGGTTTTACACATAGAACCAACCGATTCGTGGAAGTTCATACCCGAAGAAATTGCTCAATTAAATTGGATATTTTGCCGTCAGAAAGAAGATTTTTCTTTGCCTTTGAAAGAATGGAAAGACATTGATAATTTTGAAGCTGGATTTAAAGGCTTAAATAGCGTGTTAGAAAATCATAAAGAATTTGTTCGCTTTCATACCCTTTTGTTACACCATGCTATTAATTGGAATAGAAATTTCCGTTCCAGTCAACAACTATTGACCGGGCAGGATAGAATAGATGCTGAAAATTGGCTAAAAACCACAAGCTTTAAGGATGCAGTAAATGGTAAAACCGTTCAGCGTCCTTGCTTTACTACAGCCTTGCAGGCCGATTACATTATAGAATCGAAAAAAAATGCAAACAACTTACAAACAGAGGCTTTTATCTCTTTTTCTCCTCAGGTAAGTTACCGGCAAAAGGCAATTATCGAAGAATTACATTTACATGATATTACCACCTGGCGTCATGAAGTTGATATTCCCAAAGGGAGTGATTTTAATCGAATTTCGCAAAAGGGAATTATTAATGCAGATAATTATTTATTTTTTGTCACAAAATCTTGTATTCAAAATCCAACGGTAGAAAATGAATTACGGATTGCTAAGCGATATAACAAAAGGATTATACCTATTTTGCTCGAAAATATAAGTCCTGAAGAGAAGAAAAAACTCCCCTGGTATATTCGTAATCTGAATTTTATTCTTTTCTCTGATATTTTGTTTCGGTATCGAGGTCAAAAGATAGAAATTTCTACCTTAGAAGAGCAGCAGGCGCTCACCAAAGCCTACGAAGGGAAAAATCAAAAGAACCCCTTAGAAACGAAGATGGATGAACTAATTGCGGTGATTCAGCAAGATGCCGACTATTATGAAAAATATAAATATTTGTTGGTACAGGCGATAAAATGGAAAGAACAAAATAAAAATCAAAGTATATTATTACGGGGATATAATCTTGAAAATGCATTAAAATGGTTAAAAGAAGCCGAGCTTAAAGAGCATAAACCCGTACAAGAGCAAATACAGTTTATCAGAGAGAGTCAGGTAAAAGTAGGAATGCTTAGTACCGAGGTTTTTATTTCGTATTCACAAAAAGATAGCGACTTCTCCAGAAGGATTAATGAATTTTTGCAAATGAGTGGCAAGACAACGTGGTTTGACCAGGAAAGCATCGCTTCAGCCTCCGATTTTCAAAAAGAAATTTATAGTGGAATTGAAAGTGCAGATAATTTTTTGTTTATAATTAGTCCTAATGCGGTAAAATCACCTTATTGTGAAGATGAAATAAATTTTGCCCTCAAGAAAAATAAGCGAATTATAAGTGTTCTGTTTATCGAAACAGAGGTAAAAGAAATACCAAAAACACTCCGAAAAATTCAGTGGATTGACTTTACCAAACGTACTTTTACCAACTCTTTTGCCGAATTACTTCGTACCTTAGACATTGACCGTGAATATATCCGGAATCATACCAAATACACCCAAAGAGCCAACGAATGGTTGATAAAGAAAAAAGCGGATGATTTATTACTTCGTGGAAATGAACTGATTATCGCTCAAAATTGGCTACTTAGTGCCACTGAAAAGATCAATAAGTCTGAAAAATTTCTTCAACCTTTACCCTCTGATTTACAGAAAGACTATATCGAAGCCTCTTTGAAAGAGGCAGAACGTCTGAAAGAAGAGAAAAAAGAACACCGAAGACGACTTTCGCAACTTCAGGCCGAAAAAATCAGAGAGGCAGACAGCCGGATTGCCTACCAAAAAAAAGCAGTAAAAAAGCAAGGAGTTATGCTTATTGTTTTGAGTTTAATACTTTTGATTGCTTTGGCTGCCGTTTATATTGCCTATCAAAAAAGCCAGTTTGCCCACGAAAAAATACAAGAAACACAAGAATTGAATCGTACTCTTAAGATGCAAACAAATTTACTGAATTTGAGCAAAGTAAAATTAGAATTAGCCTTATCCAGTATCGACAGTTTACAGCGTTTATTATCTTATGCAATAAATAATGCTAATTCTGTAGAAGAAGCTAAAAGTATAGTAAAAGAGTATAATACAAAAGTAAATGTGAAGAAAAAAGAATCGGAGAGTATTATGCTTTATACTAATGATGCAGATATTCTACAAAAAGGAGGAACGGATATCATGGAAAGAATTAGTCAGTATAAATTAGTGGCTCAGAAGCAGTCGATAGCTGTATTAAAAGACTCTATTGAAGAATTAAATCTGCAACTTGGTGGTTACCTAATACCCAAACGCAGAGAAATGAAATTAGCCCAAATGATAGGTATGTATGATGTTCTCTCTGCTAAAGAAAAAAAATTAAAACATAAGTTGAACGAATCAAAAACCTACGATAAACTTATTCTTGATAAGAATAAATTATTAGATAAGATTTCATTAACACAAGATGTGATAAAAATACGCGAACAACTATTATCACAACGCCCCAATAATGATAAGATTAGACAGCAACTGGCAACAAATTACGGAAATCTGTCTTGGTATTACATGCTTAGCAATAAGGCTTATGAGGCTGAGTTATCGGCCAAAAGAGGCTTAGAATTAAACCCTTCAATAAGCTGGATAAATGTTTATTACGCGTATGCCTTACTTTTAGAAGGCTATACTTCTAAAGCCTTGCCTATTTTTCAAAAATATAAAAATATAAAGCATTTTAAAGGCTATTCTTTTAAGGAAATGTATGTGCGTCAGATAAATACCTTAAAGAAATTTGAAATTTCTTCTCCAGACTATGGCAAAGTATTGAAAATAGCTAAAAATTAATCATAAAGAAATAAGAGTAAAAGAATGAAGGAACTCATATTTGCTACGAATAATCAGAATAAATTGTCTGAGTTACGGGATATTATTGAGAAAAAATTTAAAATTTTGAGTCTAAAAGAAATAGGTTTTAATGAAGAGATTCCCGAAGAACAAAATACATTGGCCGGTAATGCTTTGCAAAAAGCACGTACAATCTATCAACGTTTTGGAAAAAATTGTTTTGCCGATGATACCGGTTTAGAGATTGATGCACTCAATGGAGCCCCCGGAGTATTTTCTGCTCGTTTTGCCGGCGAAAAGGCTACTTATGCAGATAATGTGGAAAAAACATTGAAAGAAATGAAGGGGAGAACCCAACGGACGGCTCGCTTTAAAACGGTAATTGCTTTGATTCTAGGGGATAAAGAATATCTTTTTGAAGGAAAAGTAGAGGGTGAAATCCTTGAGAGTCCCAGAGGTGTAGATGGTTTTGGATATGACCCTATATTTTTGCCATTAGGATTTAACAAAAGTTTTGCCGAAATGCCTTCATCCGATAAACATAAAATAAGCCACAGAGGAGAAGCAACCCGAAAGTTTGTGGAATTTCTTCAGCAAGTAAAAGAAAATTAAAGGGAAAGGAAATTATATTTAGTTTCAACTCTGACAGGGTTCTAATACCTGTCAGAGTTTTTAATAATAATAAAATGCAGCATTTTAAAATAATAATATATTTTTCGTTTTTGATATTTTTTTATTCATTTGAAAGTATTCAGGCTCAGAGTGATATGTCTTTTTTTCGTTATTTAGTAAATGAAAATTATCTGAATGAAGCTACACAATTTAAACAGCAAATTTCTAAATTACCAGTAAGTCAAACGGATAGTTTTTATTGGCTGAGTGCTCAGTTGGCTGCTAAATTAAAAAGATTTGATTCCGCTGCTTTATTTTATGAACAAATTAAAACTAGACAGTCAAAATTTTATCCGAAAAATTTATTTTCCGCAGCATTTAATCAATCACTTAGCAAGGATTATATAAAGGCTTATAACGATATTCAAAAAATCCAGCCTAGCTCAAAGGCTGTTTCTAATCTGAAAACTTTTCAGTTAGCCGACATTAGCCTTTTAAATAGAGATTTAAACCAATTTGATAATGATATAACCCAGTTAGATTCCTCCTTTTATGCCATCAAGGAGAGTAGTAAAGCCTTAGTATTTATAGCCTCGGAAATTAGAAATCATAAATCAAAATCTCCTACGCTGGCAGCTTTTATGTCGACCATTATTCCTGGTAGTGGTAAATATTATGCAGGCCGTATTGGTGAAGCTTTTTCGGCCTTTCTCTCTGTTAGTTTTTTATCCGCATTAGTTATAGAAAACTATCAGCATTATGGGATTAATCATGGTCGGACTTATTTAAGCCTTGGTTTTTTCGGTGTTTTTTATATCGGAAATATTTGGGGTAGTTATTATAGTGTAAAACGTACAAATAAAATTTTTAATGAAAAAGTGGATAATAATTTACTTTATCATCAGCAATATACTTACGATTTATTTTACCGCTGATGCTCAAACTGAGAGTCTTTTACTCGTCAGACAAAGAATCGAAATTCTACAGAAAATACAAACGGCACAAAAGCAGCAGGACAAAGTTTTTTTACGAATTCGGCTGAGCCAAAATTTCAGAGAAGCCCGAAAATTTACCTTCGCCTTGAAGGAATTAAATAAACTTCAACTTTTTTTGCTTAACGATAGTATGAAAGCTATCGTTCTGTATGAAAAAGCGCTAAATTATTATCAATTAGAAAAATATATTTATCTACAAAATACACTTTCTGCCCATATTTTCAATAAATTGGATTCTTTTAAACAACAAAATATTCTTTTGTTAAAGATTTTTGCCTATAATTTAACTTCACAATATAGCCTTTCTATGCCCTTAGCATTGAAATA
>CAYQXT010000230.1:0-6544 GCA_964421365.1 uncultured Bacteroidaceae bacterium | reverse complement strand
ATCAAATCACAGATAAATATATTTTGAGATTTGTTTAACTTTTTAAAAATTACCAAAATATACATAAGAAATACGATACCTACATGGTCTGAGCATTAGCATATTTCCTGAATTTTAATTACTTTTAAACCCTAAAGAGTTCTAAAAATGAATATAAATATTCTGCTATACTGGTTCAGTTTTTTTAGCTTGCTTAGCTTTTCCCAACCCAATAAAGTAGGCAAAATTTTTTTACCCGTTGGTAATTATGAAAGATTATCAGTAAAATCGAATAGTTTTGGCGATTATTTGAGAAATTTTCCGCTGAAACAGAATGATAATGTGGTTAATCTGTATAATGGCCAGCCCTACTGGAATCAGCAAACGCATTATGCCATATTGGATATTGATGTGGGAACCCGCAATTTACAGCAATGTGCTGATGCAGTAATGCGTTTGCGCGCCGAATATTTATATAAAAATAAGGAATTCTCAAAAATTCATTTTAACTTTACGAACGGACAAAAGGCCGATTTTGTGAAATATGCCAATGGTTATCGGGCTAAATTGCAGCATAACAAAATTATATGGCAAAAAATAGCTAAACGTAGTTATACGCATCAGACCTTTAGAAAATATATGAACTTGGTTTTTGCTTATGCCGGTACTTATTCGCTGAATAAAGAATTATTGCCGGTACAAAAGCTGCATGAGATTCAGCTCGGCGATGTTTTCATCGAAAGTCGCCAACCTTATGGTCATGCTGTAATAGTAATGGATGTAGCTATAAATAAGAAGACCGGTAAAAAGATTTTTCTTTTAGCGCAATCCTATATGCCGGCTCAGGAAATTCATATTTTGATTAATCCGGATAATCAAAAGTTAAGTCCTTGGTTTCCGGAGGATTTTGGCGATATATTACATACGCCCGAATGGAATTTTAAAGCCAAGCATTTGAAAGAGTTTAAAGAGTAGAATTAAATGAAGAGTTAAAAGTAAATAGTGAAGAAATGAAAAGCGGCGACCTTGTAGTGTGAGCGATAGCTCCCTTACGAGTGTCATCAAATAGTGAAAACAAAAAATATATAGTGAAAAAAATTTAAAAAAATGGGAAAACATAAAAAGAAATCGAAAACGAGAAAGCTGCAAGAGCAAGGAATACAGCTTAACCGTAAGACTTTAAGGAAGTATGTATTTAAAGTTTTACAATCAAATCCGACACAAACATTTAATTATAAGCAACTTTCTAAAAGATTGGATATAAAAGATGCGCCTACTAAAAAGTTGGTCAATACGGTTTGCTACGATTTGGTGGAAGCAGGTAAATTAGAGGAAGTCAGCACCGGAAAATTCAGGCTCAAGGCTTCTACCGGATTTGTAATTGGCCGTATAGAACTTAGTGGTCGTGGTCGTGCCAAACTACAAACTGAAGAGTTGGATGAGCCTGTACGTATCCCCACCGAAAATTTGCATCATGCTTTGCATGGCGATACCGTTAAAGTTCAGCTTTATGCCCGTCGCAAAAAGAACGATATCGAAGGCGATGTGTTGGAGATCATTAAGCGCGACCGGGATACTTTTGTGGGAACTATTGAAGTGCTCAAAAATTTTGCTTTCCTCAGTCCAGATAATAGAAATATGCCATACGATGTATTCATTCCAATGGAACACCTCAAAGGTGCGAAAAACGGACAAAAAGTGGTGGTAAAAGTGCTGAATTGGCCTGAAAAAGCCAAAAATCCGATTGGAAAAGTTTTAGACGTGCTCGGTAATCCGGGCGAAAATCAAACCGAGATGCATGCTATTTTAGTCGAATTTGGATTGCCTTATCATTTTCCTGAAAAAGTGGATAAAGTAGCCGAAAAAATCGTTGCAGGGATTACTGAAGAAGAAATTGCAAATCGTCGCGATTTTCGTGATGTCCTTACCTTCACTATTGACCCAATTGATGCCAAGGATTTTGACGATGCCTTGTCTATTCAGAAGCTTGAGAACGGACACTGGGAAATTGGTGTACATATTGCCGATGTAACGCATTATGTACAACCACGAAGCCTTATAGAAAAAGAAGCCTACGAACGCGGAACATCTGTTTATCTGGTAGATAGAGTTATTCCTATGTTGCCCGAACGGTTGTCTAATTTTATTTGCTCTTTACGCCCTGATGAGGAAAAGCTCACTTATTCGGCTGTATTTGAGATGGATGACAAAGCACATATTTATTCCTCGTGGATCGGGCGAACGGTAATAAAATCCAACCGACGTTTTCATTATGGAGAGGTTCAGGAAATGCTAGAAGGGGCAGAGGGAGATTATAAAGCCGAAAATATAAAATTACATGAGTTGGCGCAATTGATGCGTGGACGGCGTTTTGGAAAGGGTTCTATTGGTTTCGACCGCGTGGAAATAAAATTTAATATTGATGAGGATGGTAAGCCTTTGGGGGTTTATTTTAAGGAATCAAAAGCAGCCAATCAGCTTATCGAAGAGTTTATGTTGTTAGCAAACAGAACAGTAGCAGAAAGTATTGGAAACGTAAGTGTCGGAAAACCCAAGACCTTTGTATATCGTATTCATGATGAGCCTGATTTGGAAAAACTGGCTAAATTTAATGATTACATCAAACGTTGGGGGCATAAAATCAATCTGAAAACGAACAAAGAAATATCCAAAAGCCTAAATGAGCTCTTAACGAGTCTGGAAGGTAAGCCCGAAGAGGATATTGTGGCCGGACTGGCTATACGTACTATGGCTAAGGCAGTATATTCAACTAAAAATATTGGTCATTATGGACTCGGATTTGAGTATTACACACACTTTACCTCACCAATTCGACGCTATCCAGATATGATGGTACATCGCTTGCTAACTCGCTATTTGCATGGTGGTTCTTCGGTTAAGAAAGTGGTTTATGAAGAAAAATGCAAATATACCTCAGATATGGAGCGCCGTGCTGCTATGGCCGAACGTGCATCCATTAAATATAAACAGGCCGAATACATGAAAGGACATTTGGGCGAAGTATATGATGCGATAATTTCCGGTATCACGGAATGGGGTATTTATGTGGAAATGATAGAAACACGTATCGAAGGAATGATACGCATACAGGATTTGGACGATGATTTTTACCATTACGATGAAAAGAATTTTGCTTTGGTGGGAAGATCTAAACGTAAGCAGTATAATTTGGGAGATAAGTTAAAAGTACAGGTGGCAAAAGTTAATTTGGAGCAGAAACAAATTGATATGGTTCTTTATAAAGAGGAAAATGATTGAGATAATAAATACGATAGTTTTAAAAATCTTAAGACGAAGAGTAGCCTATAAATACAGAATGGGGCTATTCTTTTTTTTTCTATTTTTTATTTTGATTTTGCCGGCTTGTAAGCTTAAGCCAAAGGACAAGCCATTAACGGATACACAAGACCTGAATCAGTTTATTCTTCAGGTAATGAAGACCGAAACATGGTATTTGTGGTACGATAAAATATCCGATTTAGACCCTTTGCAGTACGATGACAGCTATAAATATCTCGAAGACCTTAAATATAAGGAATTAGATAAATGGTCGTTTCTGATAACTCAGCAAGAATATGATAATTATTTCAATAGTGGTACTTATTACGGACATGGATTTGCCTATCAATTAATTGACGACAGCAAAATTTTTGTTACTTACGTATTTGTTAATTCTCCTATGGATAGAGCCGGAGTAACGCGTGGCTGGGAATTGCTGTCGGTGAATGGTATTACTATCTCGCAAATAATTAGCCAAAATCTCAGTAGTGAGCAAGTTTTCGGGCCTAATCAACAAGGCTATATCAATCATCTGAAAATGGTTAATTTGAAACAAGACACTATAAATTTTGATGTGGCTAAGGAAGAAGTACAGCAAAATACCGTGCTTTATAAAAATGTATATATGCTGGATAATGGTAAAGTAGGCTATCTGGTTTTCAAATCTTTTATTCAGCCTTCTTTTGGCGAGTTAAAGGAGGCTTTTTCCTATTTTGAAAGTCAGGGAATTAATAGTCTTGTTCTTGATATGCGTTATAACGGAGGAGGTATGGTGAGTGTATCGCAATATCTGGCTTCGCTGATAGGTGGAAATACAACCAATGGACAGGTTTATGTCCATTTAAAAACAAATTCGACCAAAACAGCCAATGATACCACTTATTTTTTTACCGATGAGCTGCATCATTTGAATCTCAATCAAGTGGTATATATAGCCACTAAAAGCACAGCATCAGCTTCCGAAGCTGTTATGAATGGGTTGAATCCCTATATGAAATCAGTAATTGTGGGAGATGATACGCACGGTAAACCTGTAGGAATGTTTTCGTTTGCTCATAACGGATTTATTTTAGTGCCAATATGCTTTAAATTAACAAATAGCGTGGGCTATGGTGATTATTTTGATGGTTTAAAAGCCGATGCTTACCGTATGGACGATATTTACCACGATTGGGGAGATACGGCCGAAATCTGTTTAAAAGAGTCGTTATATTATATTCAGAATGGGCATTTTAGTAATTCTCCTGCAACTAAATCATTCCACAGAGAAAAGGACATTATGCAATTACATGGCTTCCAAAAGGAAATAGGAGGAATTTAGATTAATTACGAATTATGAATGATCAATTAATAAATAAATCTGTGTATATCCTTTTTTTCTGTGTTTATTTGTGGGCTATACTTTTATCTTTTTCGGCCTGCCAGATACAGGAGCAAGCCCCTAAAGAACAATATGAATTTTTGTCCGAAGGGCGTGCGAGCTGGTACGGCAAACGCTTTCAGGGTAAACCAACGGCCAGCGGTGAGCCTTTTGATACCGCTAAACTAACTGCTGCACACAGGAAGCTACCCCTTGGAACTCTTTTACGGGTTACTAATCTTTATAATAATAAATCTGTGGTTGTGAGAGTGAATGATCGCGGCCCTTATCATAAAAAAAGAATTTTAGATTTATCCAAAGCTGCGGCTAAGGAGTTAGATATGATAAACGCCGGAGTAGTAGATGTGAAAATCGAAAAAGTGATTAAGAAGTAGGATTCGGGAATCAGGACGACTCAAATCCTGAATCCTGAATCTTGAATCTCAACTTCCTACTTATACATAAATCGTTTAATATTTTGTTTTGGTGTTTTTTCAAAGTCCTCTTTGAAAATTTTTATACGAGAAATACGTTTAAAAGCCGGTAATTCTGCGTTCACCTCTTTTTTTAGTTTTTCATAAATTTCAGACAAATTTTCGTCTGAAATATTATTTTTCTTTACTAATTCATCATCGGGATGTATTAGGGCTACTAAACGCTTTTCTTGCTCTACAATAAGCGACTCGCCTACATATTCTTTGTTGTTTATAACTGCTTCTATTTCTTCGGGATATATATTTTCGCCCGAAGGGCCTAATATTAAGCTTTTACTTCGTCCTTTGATATAAATAAAATTATTGCTATCTGTTGTTCCCAAATCGCCGGTATGTAGCCAGCCTTCGTTGTCGATAGCTTGTTGGGTAGCTTCTTCATTTTTATAGTAGCCTTGCATTAGATTTTCGCCCCGAACCAAAATTTCTCCTTCTACTGTATATGGTTTTTCCGAGTCTATTTTCAATTCTAAGGTATCTACTAATTTGCCGCTGGATCCTTTGCGGGTTTTGTTCCAGTTTTCGTAGCTGATGAGCGGGCCGCATTCCGTCATTCCATATCCAATGGTTAGATTAAAATTCATTTTACGGAAAAAGTTGCCAACTTCTTCGTTTAAAGGGGCTCCTCCAAGGACAATCTCACGAAAATTACCACCGAAAGCTTCCGTTAGACTACCTTTTATTTTCTTGTAAATCAGTTTATTCAGTACCGGGATATTAAGCATTAGTTTAATCGGATTCTTACTAATTTGTGGTAAGATTTTACCTTTATAAACCTTTTCGATAATTAGCGGAACTGATAAAATAAGGTTTGGTTTTACCTCCTGATAGGCAGAGAGTAATATCTGGGGGGTCATCAGGCGGGTAAGAAAATGTATTTGAGTGCCTTCGGTAAAGGGCCAAAGAAAATCAAAAGTACAGCCAAAGGTGTGCGCTAGTGGAAGAATGGAAACTATTTTGTCGCCTGGATCTAAGCGCATGTGGTTCTGAGCAAAAAGTATATTAGCTGCCAGACTGTTGGCCGCAAGCATCACTCCTTTAGAAAAGCCGGTGCTTCCCGATGTGTAATTTAGAGCGATTAATTGTTCGTTGCCAATTTCCGGAAAGACCAAACTATCTGGTTTTAGCTCTTTCCCGTATTTTTCTTCAAAAAGTTTGTCGATATTTTTATAAGTTTTGACTACTTTTTCTCTATCGCGTTCGATTAGTATCTCATTGTCTTCCAATTTTATAATTGCCCTTAATGCAGGCATTTCTGCTTCGTCAATTTTTTTCCATAGAGCTTCGGAAGAAAAAAGAGCTACCGACTCGGAATGATTGATAATATTATGAATTTCGGTGGTATGAAAATCGGGTAGGAGAGGAACGACAACTGCACCATAGGAAATAATTCCAAGGTAAGTCATCGCCCATT
>CAYQXT010000229.1:0-6617 GCA_964421365.1 uncultured Bacteroidaceae bacterium | reverse complement strand
ACATAATAGAAGAGTATACAGGATTTAAAAGAAATAGAAAATTTATTTTTAAGGATTATTTTGAAATCTTTAATAAAGAAAATAATGATAAATAACTACCCGCAGCAATGTGTGTAATGCATTTGTTAATAGGCGTTTAGGTGAAAGATTGTGAATGTAAACAAACGGCATAGTAAATTGAAAGTTAGGTGTTTCAAAACGCCCAACGCCTCATATACTCACCGTTAACGAACATTGTTCTAAAATACGCTTACAGGACTGCTCACCATTAACAATTCACCATCATTTCCTATTTTTGAATGTGCTAAACTGGAAATTTTACATTATCTTCGTGTTCTTATTTTGATAAATTAAAATTTGAACATGAAGTTTTTTTATGCAAGTCTTATAATTTTTGGATTACTCTTTTTCTCTTGCCAACAAAGAGAAAAAGAAAATATCACAACAATAAATCAACTTACTGCACAAGATAGCTTGATAATGAATCAATTATTAGATAGTTTGACGAATAATTATTCCCAAAATGAAGACAGTTTATCCGCCTTTTCCAATTCTATTGCCGAGCATTTTCCACATCAAAAAGCAATTATTGATATAAGAATAGCTTTTGTGCATTATTCGCAAGGTAAATATTCGCTTGCCGGTCATTATTTTCAAGAGGCAGCAAATGAATATTTAAAAGATAGCCTACTCGAAAAACAGGCCGAACAACTCGCTAATATTGGAGTAACACAAGAAGTTTCGGGGCAATATACCAAAGCCATAGACACTTATCTACATTCTTTGGCCATTTTCGACAGTCTGAAAATTACATTGAAAAGTGCCCTGCTTTATAATAACATAGGCATTGTATATCAGCAGCTTAAAGAATTTGATAAGGCTTTAAATTATTATAAAAAATCGCTTTCAATAACCGAAGAATTAGGACGCGATGATATTAATGCTAAACGATACAATAATATAGCCTCTGTTTTTGAGGATATGAAAATAAATATAGACTCATCGCTTTTTTACTATCAAAAAGCCTATACTATATGGAAGAGGGATACAAACATCCGTTTCTTAGCTATTGTAGAAAATAATTTAGGAAAAATTTATTTGGTAAAAAATAATTTGTCCAAAGCAGAAAAATATTTCAATAAAGCATTAAAACTCTGTTTAATGCACAATCAGAAGAATAATCTGGCACAAATATACCGGAATCAGGCACAACTTTTCATTTATCAAAAGAAGTATTCAAAGGCCATACATAAAGCAAAAAAAGCCATTGATTTAGCGCATACAAATTCTAATAAGGAAATAGAATCAGAAAGTATGAGTGTGTTGGTAGATGCACTCGAACAGGCGGCAAAATATAAAGAAGCCAATCATGTTCAAATGAAATATTTTGCTTTACGACAGGAAATCAGTGGACTGGAACAGAAAAAACAAATTAATCGTTTAAATATTCAGTTTCAAACCCGGGGAAAAGAGCATAAAATAGAAGTCCTTGCTTTGGAAAATGGTTTACAAAAGCGCGAAATTGTACAGCAGTGGCTAATAATAACTTTATTGTTTTTTGTTTTAGCGGGAGGCATTCTGAGTTTTAGCTACTATAAGAATAAAAGCAAGATGAATTTATTGAAGATGAGAAATGATATTAGTGATTATATCAGCCAGATAGAAGAAATTAGGGAAAAAAACAATGAAACAGAACGAGAATACCAAAAAAATATTTTAAGTAAAATAAAGCAATTTAATCTTTCCGAGAGAGAAGAGGAAGTCTTACTGTATATTTCTAAGGGCTACAAAAATGCTGAGATTGCCGATAAAATGTTTGTTTCCTTGAATACGATAAAAACACATACAAAAAATATCTATTCGAAACTAAACGTTAGAAATAGAACAGAAGCAGCCCGAAAAATAAGCTTATGATAAAAAAATAATGAGTTCGGTCTAAAAAACGGTCGGCGGATAGATTTATTAAAAATGTAAAAATAGACAGCTCATTTACAATAGATTAATGAAGCCGTCCGATCGATTTCGATGCAAATTCACCTTTTTATACCAGACTCATAAAAAAATAATATAAAATGCGTAAATATTTAGTTCTTTTTTTTCTTATTTTATTAAATTTCAGCCTTAAAGCCCAAAACGAAAATAATTTTTCGGTATATTTACATAGCGGAATGATTGTGAAAAACTGGCTTACACCTACTTTCCCGGAGCGTAATCCTTCTGTTTTAACCGAGTTTCGCTGGGCCAAGCAAACAGTTGGGAAAAAAGCATGGCAGGCTGATTTTAATTTCCCCGAAACAGCCATTTCATTTATTACCGGCTATTTGGGTAATAATCTGCAATTCGGAACTACCTTTGGTATTGTACCCAATATCAGTTTCAACAGCCTGAATCGCAATAAATGGCGGGCACATCTGACGCTCGGTATGGGCTTGGCTTATTTTAATCATCCATTCGATAGCATTTCTAATCCCTATAATATACTTATTGGCGCACATATTACCAATATGTCCTTTGCCCGAATTTGGTTTGTACGCAAGATTAGCGATAATTTGGATTTTCGTTTTGGCTTTACCACCATTCATGCTTCAGATGCTCACTACCAAATTCCTAATGTGGGGATGAATATTCCTAATTTAAGTTTTGCTTTTACTTATAATCCCGAAGAACTTCCAAAACTGAATTACCACAAAGACAGTATTGTAAACCGGCGCTGGCATGCAAATTTACGTGCCGGATTAGGTATTCATGAATTTGCCGAAACAACCGAGCCTGTAGGAACGCCCAAATACAGGATTTATGTATTTTCACCTTATGCAAGTAAGCGTTTAGGGCGCATTCAGCAATTAGACATTGGCTTTAATTTCAAGTATTATACCGATTTTTATAAATTTATAGTCGAAAATAGGTTGTTTCCCGAGCATCAACAGCGAAAAGCCACAGTTGCTTCATTTTTTCTTGCCGATGAACTGCTTATGAACCGCTTTGCATTTGTTATGCAAGGAGCCTTAGATATTTACAATCCTTTCTATATCGCTTATGATGATTTAACTGGTCGAGCGCATAATTTTAGCCGTTTTGTGGAAACGCTCACCAGTACACGTTTGGGTTTACAGTATTATTTGGGCGATACCATGCACCGAAAAGGGGGTAATGCCTTTATCGGAATTTTTGTGAATGCCAATTTTGGCGAAGCCGATTTTGTGGAGATGACCACAGGGATTTTACTATGAGGAATGGTGAATTATTAATTGTGAATGCTGTTTATCTTTAAAAAAAAAATAGTTAGATACGAAAAATTAATTTATAAATACAATCACTCTTAGTCCTTCCGAATCTCAATTCCCAATTTTCATTTATATAGATGAATTTCTACCCTTCGGTTAAACCGGCGATGTTCTTCTGTATCGTTTGGCGCCACAGGCATAGTTTCGCCCATGCCCTTATATTGAATTCTATTGGCCGGAATTCCCAGCGAAAATAAATAAACAGCCACTTGTTTAGCTCGTTTGAGCGATATTTGTTTATTCGTGGCAACACTGCCTACATTGTCGGTATGTCCGATAATTTCAACTTTCACTTTTTTATTCTCCTGTAATTCTTTGGCTAATTGTCTTAATACTGATTTTTCGTTTTCTTTTAAATTACTTTGGCTACTTCCAAAAAAGATATTCTGCAAGGTAATCGTTAATTCGCCTTGCGTAGATAGAATTTTTATATTTATAATTTTATGCGGACTTTCAACTTTTAAGTTTGTATTACTGACCAAACTATCCAAAGAAGCAATAGGCTCGCTTTGTGAGATAAAAAGAGCTTCCTCGTCAGTGGTATCTTCAGCTTGCAACTTCAAAAAGAAGGGGGATAGTTGAGGCACTAAATAGTTATCTTTTTCGATTTTTACAAATTTTGTACTGTCTTCTAAATTAAATGTGTCTCTTTCGGTTATGAAGTTTTCAGATTTAACTTCAATACTATATTTCTTGCCGGTAGGAAGAATCAATTTTACACTTTTTTTTACGGAATCCTCTTTTGCAACTATTTTATTGTTACTTATTTGCTTACATATTATTTGAAAAATAGCCGAACTGTCCTCTTGCTTTGTTCTTATGTGAAGATATATGAAGGCTACCGGTGTGGGTTTGTTTATTTTTGGCATTTCGAGTCGGTATATGTCGAAATCGCCGGCAGTTTCTACATCAGAGCTTATATAAGCATTTTTATTTTCTGCATCGAAAGTAAAATCAGCATCATAGCCTATGGTGTTTATGTTTTCGCCAAGATTTATTGGTTTAGACCAATGAAGCCAAGTAGAATCTTTACGTTTCACGGCAAAAATGTCAAAATCTCCGTAACCACCATGGCCTTTCGATGAAAAATAAAGTGTTTTATTATCGTGAGCAATTGTGGGGTAAAGCTCATCCTTTTCTGTATTTACCGAGTCGCCAAGATTCTTGGGGAGCGACCAAGTGTTGTCGGCCTGTAAAAAACTAACATATAAATCATTTTTTCCATAGCTATTTTTGTAGTCTTTCATGCTTATTATAAGTGTTTTAAGGTCAGATGTTGCGGTGTAAGTTGCATCATTATTTTTGAAATCAAGATCTTTGAAAGGGATGATTCTTGGGCTTGTCCAGCCCAGATAACTTTTGGCTGTAATGTATATATCTGAGTGTTTGTTGGGTAGATATTCGCCATTAATTAGCATTATTTTGCTATTTGGAGAAATTGCAATTACCTGATTAAAAAATTGGGTATTAACGGGTTTACCTAAGTTTTTTACTTCTGTCCATTTGCCATTGGCTTGCAAAACCGAAAACCAAATGTCGCCTTGATCTTTTTTCCCGCCTCTGTTTCGTGGGTCGTTTCTTCGGGTAAAATAAAGTGTCTTACCATCGGGCGATATTTTGGGTTCGCCTTCGATTAAGTCAGTATTTATATTCGAGCCCAAAGATTGTAGCTTATCTAAATGTGAAATATCTTGTGCCTTAAGACTATAAAACAGGATAATATTGATTAGGAAAAAAAAGAATTGCTTCATCTATTTATTTTTTTTAAAAATTCTGCGCCATAATACCCATTGAGTATTGCTGGCACTTCATCCGTTTTATATAACCATGCTTCGTATGTGTCATAAATTATTTAGCATGATTGCTTCATATTTTCGAATTTTCTACTAAATTAGCAAATCTTTTTTAAATATCAATAAAGTCGGTCTAAAAACCGGTCGGACGGATAGATTTATTAAAATACCAATAAATTGATAGCTCATTTACAATTGATTAATGAAGCCGTCCGACCGATTTTGGTGCAAATCCACCTTTTTATACCGGACTTAATTATTTTTTATCGACAAACAGCATTAATAATTTATAATTGCCTATGAATACAAATAAAGCAGAAAAATGGAAAAAAGCTGCTGTTCTTGGAAGTCTTTGGGCATCCATAGAGATTTTATTGGGAAGCTTTCTGCATAATATTAAATTGCCACTGGCAGGCACACTCTTGTCTGTCTCGAGTGTTTTACTTATGGCTTCTTTTCTGCAAGTCTGGAAAGAAAAAGGGATTATCTGGCGGGCTTCGCTTATCACCGCTTTGATGAAATCTATTTCGCCAAGCGCCATTATACTTGGGCCAATGACCGGAATTATGGCCGAAGGTTTATTAATGGAATCGGGTATTTTTTTTATCGGCCAAAATTCAGGGGGAATACTTGTAGGAGGAGCTTTGGCCGTTATGAGTACTATTCTGCATAAATTAGGTACGCTTTTAATCTTGTATGGCTGGGATTTAGTGCATATAGCCGAAAAACTTTACTTCTTCGCCGTAAAACAAATTGGACTGGAAAATTTATCTTTATGGCTTCTGCTTAGTATATTATCTGCTTTCTATATTATTTCAGGTTTATTTGCTGCCGGCCTGGGAATCTATTCCGGCAAAAAGTTTTTGTCAGACGCTAAGCAGCCCGAGAAGAAAAAGGTAAAACAAGAATTTACGAAAAGCCTTTTTCAGCCATCAGAAAATCAGCCTTTTTCTTCCGCCTTATTATTTTTGCATCTGCTGGCCATTTCGCTGAGTATTTATCTTCTGAACACACAAAAATTACTGATTGGTTTTCTTTTTATCGTTTTTTATACGCTCATTGTTGTTCTTCGCTACAAAAATTCTATCCGACATTTAAAGAAAGTTTCTTTTTGGATACAAGCCCTTCTTCTCACTTTTTTGGCAGCTATTTTTTGGAATGAATACCAAAATGGTTCGTGGTTTCATCCGGCGGGGATTATTGCCGGAGTAAAACTCAATTTACGTGCCATAGCTTTATTGATTGGTTTTTCGGCCATCAGTGTAGAATTGCGTAATCCGCTTATTAAATCAATTTTGTTCCGCAAGGGATTCCGTCTAATTTACGAATCGGTAAATTTATCTTTCTCCGTACTTCCGTATGTGTTTGAGAATACGCCGCGAATACGCGAGAGTATAAAACAACCCACAAAATTTATCCAAAACATGTTGGCTATTTCCATCAATTTGTATGATTATTTTCAGAAACACCGCGCCAAAATATTTATTGTTACCGGCGAAATTCAAGAAGGAAAGACGAGTTATGTCAACAAATTATCAAA
>CAYQXT010000228.1:0-6634 GCA_964421365.1 uncultured Bacteroidaceae bacterium | reverse complement strand
GATATTTATTTCCTTTTCAAAAAGGGGAAATTTTAGTAAAGATTTTACTTCCGAAGCAAAGGCGAAATACTGAGGTGATTTTATATAGTATAGCGGTTTTATTCCAAAGGGGTCGCGAGCAATAAAAATCTCCCGTTTCCAACGGTCGTATATGGCAAAAGAGTACATCCCATCCAGATCATCCAAACAGCGTGCCCCTTTGTAGCGGTATAAAGCCAGAATGACTTCGGTATCTGAGTCGGTACGAAAAACATAGCCTCTCTTTTTGAGCTTGCGACGCAGTTCTTTATAGTTGTATATTTCGCCGTTAAAAACGATTCCATACAGTTTATCATCGGTAAAAATTGGCTGATGGCCTGTTTTTAAGTCTATAATACTTAGTCGCTGCATCCCGATTGCCGCCCATTCATCAGCAAAAAAACCCGAATCATCCGGGCCACGATGCCGGATAACTTGTAGCATCCGTTTGATAATGACTGTTTTTTGTTCTTCTGTGGCATTGCTATATATAAAACCGCTAATTCCGCACATTTTTGTCAAAGTTTTGAGTTTCGAGAATCAAATAGGCCGTTTTTTCCTGCGTTTCGTAATAAGTTCGCATTTGCATTTCGGCTATTAATCCAAAAAACAAAGATAATATTCCGACCAGAAAAAACAACATGGTAAGGATAGGTAAAGGTGTTTGAATAAATGATTTATCACCCCATATTTTGAAATATAACATGAGTGAAAAACTGAGACCGGCGAGAAATATATTGAGGAGTCCAAAGCCTCCAAAGAAATAGATTGGATTTTTAAAGTACTTTTCGCGATAAGCGATAAAAAATAAGTCTAGCATTACCTTAAAAGTACGGTTAAGTCCGTATTTTGTTTTTCCAAATTTTCGAGGATGATGATTAACGACCAATTCAGTAACTTTCGCACCTTGCCATGAAGCAAAAATAGGTATAAAACGGTGCATTTCACCGTATAATCTCACCGGTTTAATTATTTCTCGGCGATAGGCTTTAAGTGTGCAACCATAATCATGCAGTGAAACCCCTCCAATTTGGGAAATAATCCAATTGGCAATCTGCGAGGGTAACACGCGCGTCAGGGCTTTGTCCTGACGGTTTTTACGCCATCCGCTTACCACATCAAAACCATCGTTAAGTTTAGCCAGTAATTTTGGAATATCTGCAGGGTCGTTTTGATTATCACCATCCATCGGTATGAGAATATCGCCTGAAGATAAGTCAATTCCACTCATCAAAGCAGCGGTCTGACCATAATTTCGTTTGAAAATAATATTTTTTACTCGCGAATTTTGCGAGGCAAGCTCCCGCATTTTCTCTTTTGTGCTATCGGTAGAACCATCATCTATTAAAATCAGCTCGTAATCATAAACTTCTGTTTGCATTATTTCGATAATTGACTGATATAAAAGCACTATGTTCTCTTCTTCGTTGAATAAAGGGATAATGAGTGATATGGTCATGGATTAATTTCTTTGCGTAAAGATAGTAAAATATAGAGTAGTAAGGAAAGATTAGTGAAAAAAGAGTAGAAATTAGTTAGAAAAACTTTACTTTTGCAAGCCTAAATAAATCCCACAATAAAAATATAATTATGAGTACTTGGTTTGAATGTAAAGTAAAATATCAGAAAATAGACCAAAACGGCAAAGAGAAAATGGTAAGTGAAAATTATTTAGTAGATGCCTTGTCGTTTACCGAAGCTGAAGCACGTATCACCAAAGAAATGGAAGCCTATATTTCGGGCGAGTTTAGCGTGGTAAATTTAAAAATAGCCAATTTTTCGGAATTGCTTCCCAGCGAAGATGGCGACCGCTGGTTTAAATGCAAAGTATTAATTGTTTTGATAGATGAGGCTAAAGGTAAAGAGAAAAAAATCAGTACCCAAATGCTTGTGGATGCCTTGACAATAAAAGATGCCTACGAAAAAATCGAAATCTATATGGAGAGTTCAGTGAGCGATTATGAAATTTCAAGTATCACACTATCAAACATTATGGATGTTTTTCCCATCCACGAAGAAGTAGAGGAAGTTAATAGTGAAGAGTGAAAAATCATTGAACGGCATTAACCATTCACTATTATAATAAGGGTGCACGAGTGGGCTTTCTGCTTATACTCTCCCTTGCGCAAAAGAGGTATAGAAGCTGCCTGCGTCCATACAACATATCATTGCCTTGTTAAGGAGCAAACATCAGTGTTGCTTAAAGTGACACCGATACTTGCTCCTTAGCTCGGGGCTATACCTGAGTTGTATCTGTTTTTTCAGGTAAAATTGCCGACTAAAGGTGCATTAACACCACAAATATTTGTAGCAAACGATTTAGGGAAGAATAAAAAAGCTGCGTAACTACAAAATATAATGTTTCGGCACTATTATGTATTTAGGTTTTGACTGTTGTTATATACCTATCAAATATTAACGGCGCACTGCGCCTTGTGCGGTATAGCGAAAAATTGTCGATGGCAAGTTATTTATTCTATTGTTCCAATTTTTATTTGCAGTCCTATCTACGCAATATTTTAGCGACAAACAGAATTCACCATTCACCATTGATAATTCACCACTGCTTATTAGTCTTTTAGCAATCTGTTCACAAAAAAAATGTAAAAAGATATTGAAATTTAGTAAAATAGTTATACTTTTGCAGCCAATTTGAGTGTAAAATAGTTAATTGGTATTAACAAAAAAACAGGAAAAAGTGAATACATTAAGTTACAAAACCGTATCGGCAAACGATGCAACCGTTCATAAAGAATGGCTCATCGTAGACGCAGATAACGAGGTTGTAGGTCGCTTAGCAGCCAAAGTAGCCTTTATGCTACGAGGTAAGCACAAAGCAGACTATACACCACATGTAGATTGCGGCGACAACGTGATTGTCATCAATGCCGACAAAGTGCGCTTTACAGGCAAAAAATGGGCGCAGAAAGAGTACACACACCATACCGGTTATCCGGGAGGTCAGAGAAAAAAGAAAGCCGAGGACGTTTTGAAAAAACACCCCGAGCGCATTATCGAATACGCAGTAAAAGGAATGTTGCCTAAGAATCGTTTAGGAAATGCTATTCTGAAAAACTTGCGCGTATATGCGGGAACCGAGCATCAGCATGAGGCTCAGAAACCCAGATTAGTTAACTTGAACGAAATTAAGGAATAAGATGGAAATTATTAATGCTGTAGGAAGAAGAAAAGCTGCGGTTGCCAGAGTATATCTTAAAGAAGGTAGCGGTAAAATTACAGTTAACGGACGGGATATTAAAGATTATATTACCATAGCTCAGCAGCAATATTCTGCTGTCCAGCCCTTGAGCCTTACCGAAACAACAGAAAAGTATGACATTAAAGTAAATGTTTACGGGGGTGGCACTAAAGGACAAGCAGAAGCTATCCAGTTAGGAATTGCCAGAGCTTTGTTGAAAATTGATCCTGAATATCGAACGGTATTAAAACCTCAGGGAATGCTTACCCGCGACTCACGAGTTGTGGAACGTAAAAAACCAGGACAACCCAAAGCACGTAAGAAATTTCAATTTAGTAAACGTTAAGAAGCGTTTTAGATTGAAATGTTTAGTATCTAAATTATTGAGACTTTCAGAAGGAAACTACTCAGTAGTTGAGTAAAAAAGAAGGTAAACATTTATTAAAAAATTGCACATGTCAAGAGTAACATTTGATGAGTTATTAGAAGCCGGAGCACATTTCGGCCATTTAAAAAGAAAATGGAATCCCGCTATGGCGCCTTATATTTTTATGGAGCGCAATGGGATTCATATTATAGATTTGCACAAAACCGTAGCCAAAGTTGATGAAGCCGCTGCTGCTCTTAAGCAAATTGCCCTTTCAGGTCGTAAAGTATTGTTTGTTGCTACCAAAAAACAAGCAAAAGATATTGTGGCTGAAAAAGTTAAGGCTGTAGGAATGCCTTATATCACAGAAAGATGGTCGGGAGGTATGTTAACCAATTTTGCTACCATCCGTCGTGCCATTAAAAAAATGAACACCATTGATAAAATGGGTGTTGATGGTACTTTCGATCATATTTCAAAACGAGAACGTCTGCAAATATCTCGTCAGCGCGCAAAGTTAGAGTTAAACTTAGGTAGTATTGCCGATTTAACCCGTTTGCCGGCTGCTTTATTTATTGTTGATGTTCAGAAAGAAAAAATCGCGGTTAGAGAAGCTAAACGCTTGCATATTCCTGTTTTTGGAATAGTTGATACCAATTCAGATCCTAAAATTGATTTTGTTATTCCGGCAAATGATGATGCTTCCAAATCTATTTCATTGATTATGAGTGCTGTAAGTAGTGCTATTCAGGAAGGTTTGGAAGAACGTAAAATGATGAAAGATAAAGATGCTGCCGAAAAAGAGAAAAACAGACCAGTTAAAAAAGAAGGCGCAAAGAAAACCGGCGCTCGTAAAGCTCGTAAATCTAGAGATTCTTCTCCGAAAGCTGAAGTCAGAGACGTGAAGCCTAAAATCAAAAAAGAGGAAAAAATAGAAGACAAAAAAAAGCCTTTGGATGATAAACCCGAAAACACACAAGAATAAATATAAATAGAAAGATATAGTTGGAGGTTTGCATCGCAGACCTTTGATTCTATTTTTTTTACCTTATAAGTAGAACTTAAAAATTAAATAAAATGGCTAATATAAAAGCTGCTGACGTAGCCAAACTACGTAAAATGACAGGTGCAGGAATGATGGACTGCAAAAAAGCTTTAGCAGAAACAAATGGCGATTTTGATGCTGCCGCAGACTATCTTCGTAAAAAAGGACAAAAAATCGCTGCCAAACGTGCAGACAGAGATGCTACCGAAGGGGCAGTTATTGCCAAAATCAGTACGGATGGAAAATATGGTATTATTAGCGTATTGAATTGCGAAACCGATTTTGTCGCTAAAAATGAGAATTTTGTGAAATTTGCTCATGCTATTGCTGATATTGCTGTGGCTAGTAAACCTGCAAATTTAGAGGTTTTAAAAGCAGCTAAATTTGAAAATTATACGATTGCTGATGAAGTAATTAATCAAACCGGAGTAATTGGTGAAAAAGTAGAATTATCTTTCTTTGCCTCTGTTAGTGGCGAAAAAGTAGTTGGCTATATTCATCCTGGAAATAAATTAGCTTCTGTCGTTGCCTTTAATCAGGCCGATGTAGATACTCAGGTGGCTAAGGATGTGGCTATGCAAATTGCAGCTATGAATCCGATAGCTATTGATCAAAAAGATGTATCTGAGGAAGTAATTGCCAAAGAACTTGAAATTGGTAAAGAATTGGCTATAAACGAAGGCAAACCTGCTGAAATGGCCGAAAAAATTGCTAAAGGTCGTTTAAATAAATTTTTCAAAGAAAATACTTTAAACAATCAGCAATATGTAAAAGATAATAAAAAGACTATAAAGCAATATATGCAGGAATCTAATAAAGATTTAGCAGTTGTTGCTTTTAAACGATTCACATTAAACGTTTAAGTAAATAAAGATATTCAAGAACCGTCATTCCGTTAGGCTTGGCGGTTTTTTTATACAAATAAACTGAGGTATGATAAATGTAGAACAAGTAAAGTCCATTGTGGGGCGTGAACAAGCGCTGAGGAGGCATCTTTGACATTGATGCCAAATTAATAGAAATAGAAAACGAGACTGAAAAAACCCAGTCTCCCGATTTTTGGAATAATAGCGAAGCCGCAGAAAAGCAGATGCGCAAAATAAGTATTCTAAAGCAATGGACGCAGGCTTATGAAGAAGTACATTCTGCCCTAGAGGATTTGCAAGTAATATTTGAATTTCGGCAAATGGAAGAGGCTACAGAGCAAGAAGTGGATGCACAATATCATATCGCACTGAAATTAGTCGAAGAGCTGGAGTTGAAAAATATGCTTCGCAAGAAAGAAGACCGGCTGGGAGCGATTCTGAAGATTAATTCGGGTGCCGGCGGAACTGAAAGTCAGGATTGGTCTGAAATGCTGATGCGGATGTATATTCGCTGGGGTGAGCGCAATAAGTACAAAGTAAAACAGATTGCTATTCTCGAAGGAGAGGAAGCCGGAATAAAATCGGTAACTCTCGAATTTGAAGGAGAGTATGCTTATGGCTATCTAAAAAGCGAAAATGGCGTTCACCGTTTGGTTCGTATCTCGCCTTTTAATGCGCAAGGAAAGCGCCAAACCTCATTTGCCTCTGTTTTTGTTACTCCGGTAGTTGATGATACCATAGAGATTGTGATTAATCCGGCCGATATAACCTGGGATACCTTCCGTTCGGGAGGAGCAGGCGGTCAAAATGTGAATAAGGTAGAAACAGGAGTGCGTGTGCGGCATAAAGCAACTGGGATTATGATAGAAAATACCGAAACCCGTTCGCAGCTTAAGAATCGCGAAAATGCTTTGCGCCTGCTTAAGTCGCAATTATATGAAATAGAATTGCAGAAGCGCCGGGAAACCCAGCAAAATGTGGAGGCCAATAAAAAGAATATAGAGTGGGGCTCGCAAATTCGCAGCTATGTTTTACATCCCTACAAAATGGTAAAAGATGCTCGTACAAAATACGAAAGTACAGAGGCTTTAGGTGTTTTAGACGGTGACTTAAATCCATTTATTAAAGCCTTTCTGATG
>CAYQXT010000227.1:0-6656 GCA_964421365.1 uncultured Bacteroidaceae bacterium | reverse complement strand
AGGGTCGTGATTTGGAAAGCGTCCATCTAATTCGTCAAAAATATAGTGATGATTTTCACCTATTAAATCTTTGATTAATAGGGCAGACATGCCGTTTGAACAATCAATCGCTACCTCTAAATTACTTAAATCAGGTAGATAGTTTTTCAAAAAACTTAGATAGAGTTCTTTTTTGTCAAAATCAATAACTTTTCCTTTTTGTACTTTCGGTTTTACTTCACCGCTTTCCATCATTTCTTTTAACTTTCCCAAGCCCGAATCAAATCCAACAGGCTTGGCATCAGTGGTCGAAATTTTCAAACCGTTGTATTCTGCCGGATTATGCGAAGCAGTAATTTGTACCGAAGCATCAAATCCTTCTTTTGCAGTAAGGAAGTAAACCATTGGCGTAGTGGCGAGTCCGATATTATATACATCAGCACCAGCATCGGTTATTCCTTTACTCAGAAAGTCGAAAATTTCGGGTGAGCTGATGCGTACATCCCTACCAACCAGCACTCTATTCGTTTTAAATAATTCCGGTAAAAAATAGCCTATTTTGTAAACATCTTCTTTGTTAAAATCTTTATTGTAAATTCCTCTAATGTCGTAAGCATGAAATGCAGTCATATTTCTAATATTTTAATGTAATAAGTTTTTTGACTATTTGAGGTGTGAACTCGCTCAAATGTTTGAGACTTTTTGGCGACGTAAAGGCATGGTCATACATCTACAACCGCCTCCACCACGGGCTAATTCAGAGCCTTCTATTGTGATTACAAATTTATTGTAATCCTTGATATTAATATCTCCACTAAGTATTTTTTCAGCTTCGAGAACACTAAAACCGTCTTTGTCCAATTCGCTAATTGTGTTTACATTTCGTGCATAACCAAAGACCTGCCCCGGAGCCAGGGCAAAGAAATTGGCTCCACTATGCCATTGCTCGCGCTCCTGAATGGTCTGATTTTTTCTTCCGCCACAATATAAAGGTTCTACCTTACTTCCTAATTTATGCAAAGCCGAAACGATATTTTTTTCTTCGGTAATTTTTCGCACTTTTCCATTCTCTACCTGCACAAGTAGTGTACGAAAAGAATTATCTTTTAGTAAAAGAGGCTCGTAAACCATGCATTTATCTATATCTAAAAAGGTAAAAACCATATCCAAATGGATAAAAGATTCCGGCTTGGCCGGTAGTTCCTGAACAATAATATTTTTAAGCTGATTGTTTTTCCCCAGTTGTTTAGTAATAAAATCTATTCCCTGACTTGTGGTACGCATTCCCATTCCAATAACTAATGTATCTTCACTGGCAATTTGTATGTCGCCGCCTTCCATTGTCAATCCGGCGAATCTATCTGTTGCTTTAAACGGATTAATCGTTTTAGTGATAAAATTGGGATGATAATCAAAAATGGCTTCCATAATTATGGCTTCGCGCGCTCTGATTTGGTTGGCCATTTTATTGATTAGCACGGAATCAAAAACAGCTGAAGAGGCATCGCGGGTGAAAAAAAAGTTATGCAAAGGATCTAAAGCATAGCCCAAATGACTCAGATACTTTGTCAGATTATCACGATGTAAAGGTACTCCCTCAATTAGTAAACGGGCAAGCTCCTGAGTTTCGACAGATAGTAATTTATCAATTAGATTATATGCATTTTCAGTATTGCATACTTCCCGAACGATATTTTCTTTTACCTTGTCCATTTTCAGTACATCTGTAAGCAGGTCGGTTACCTGATACACATTGGTAAGCATTCCGAGTGTTCCGCTTAGCTGGGCATATTCTTTCTGCGCCACTTGTAAATTTAAAATATCCGAATACAAGGCTCTTTGTGCATTTGTTGGAGTCATATTTTCTACTTCTGCTCCGGGAGTATGAAGAATTACAGCTTCCAACTGGCCAATTTCGGATTGGATATTAACGGCGATTTTATTTTCCATTCTCTTAGTAATTTATTTTTTTATTCCGGATTTAGAAAGTGCTTTTTGATAACGTCGAGCGTACAAAAGGTGTTGTTTTAGTGTTTTGCTAAAATAATGATAGCCCGAAAAGTCGTCTTTGGCACACATAAAAATATAATTATTCTTATCATGATTCAGAACAGCGATAATTGCTTTTTCTGTGGGGAAATTAATAGGTGCCGGTGGTAAGCCTTTATTAATATAGGTATTATAGGGTGATTTTATTTTTAAATCTTTTTTTAATAGCCTTCTTCGGGTAAAATCGTGTAGCGCAAATATTACGGTAGGGTCGGCTTGCAAGGGGATACCTTTTCTCAAACGATTAAGATATAAACCGGCAATAATAGGCTGCTCGTCCTTATGTTGATCTTGTTCTGCCTGTACGATACTTGCTAAGGTACTTATTTCAAGCGGACTTAGCTTCATTTCCTTTGCTTTATTGAGGCGCTCGTTAGTCCAGAAATGTTGATGGTAGGCATACATTTTATTGCAAAAAGAACGAATGGATACATTCCAATAAAATTCGTAGGAATTAGGGATAAATAGGGCTTTTATAGCTTCGGGTGTAAAGCCATATTTTTTTATGGAATCTTTTGAATTTAAAAAAAATAATAAATCCTGCGCTGAAAACATCAGTTGACGCGAAATTTTATTGGCAAATTCTTCTTTAGTTCGTGCGTTGTTAAACCATACTTTTATAGGTGTTTGAAGACCGGCAGCAAACATATTTAATATTTGGCGGTTAGTCATTCCTTTTTTTATAATATAATGCCCAGCTTTTATGTTAAAGGTTTTTTTCTGTGCTGCAAGTAGCTTAAATGAATTGTAATTTTTTAGTACTTTCTTGGCTTTCAAACTATCTACTAGCTCCTCTATTTTTGTATTCGGTCTGATGTAAATAACATATTTTTTGTGCTGTTGATTTACATTACTTTCTATGAGTATCTGGTAAGCAAACCATGAACCCAATAGCAACACCACTGCTATAATAGCGAAAAGGATTTTTTTAATCATAAGTATTTAAAATCAGTAAATTTTATTATACTCAACCGCTTCTAAAATTCGTCAATATTTTCTGATAACTTATTGATGTTCTGAAATAAACAAAAGTAAGCATACAAAATATGATACTGGCGCGGTATAAAATTAGGGCAAATGTAAATAAAAAAAAGAATTTTCATGTTTTGAATAGCTGTTTTTAGATGTTGGAGAATAAAAAAAAGCGGTACATAAGTGCACCGCTTTTTATTATAAATAATTTTATATTATTTTGAGGTAGATGCAGGAAGAAGTCTTACATCTACGGTTACTTTTACTGAGACCATACTATTTTTCTTAGCACCAATATGCATTTTCATCAATCCTTTAGCACCTAAGGCTGTTTCAAAAGCAATTACATCGCCATTATTTAAGCCTTGAACACCGTTTCCACCACCTGTTACTGTCGCAGAGCTAATAGAAAGAGCGCTTAAATCCGCTGTTGCGTAATCACCAGTAAATTTCATTATTTTTGTAGTGTTTTTTCCACTTGTAGAATAACTTACATTATTATAGCTCCATAAAGTTTTTAACCAAGCTGCATCCGGCGAAACTAAAGAATAACCTAACTGACTCTGCCAGCAAAAAGCTACATCTAATAAAGAAGCAGTACCACCAGCATTGTAAGCTTTACCATCTGTAGCACTAAAGAAATTCTTGTCTGTGGTATTGAGTGATGTGTAAAGTAAATCTACTCCTGTATATTCCATACTGGCAGCAGTAACGGTAAAACTCTGTGTAGTCACGGCAGAAGTATCTTTATTTGTACTAACTTCAAACGTAAGCTTAACAGCCGTTCCGGCAGGTGTAGATGCAGGAATTTTCATAATCAACGTATCGGTAGAAGTAGTTGTAGAAGCCGGATAATTCATAGAGTAATTGGGATTTAGATTATCACCTGTAATGGTAAGTTGGCTTAATTCATCCTTATCACTTGCCGTTTGTGCATTTACTACATAGGTAATTTCGCTACCTTGTTTATAATCTGGATTTCCTACTACGCTAACATTGATCGTTGGTGCTTCGGCAGCATCTTTGGTACAAGATGAGAAAATTCCCATAGCAGCAACAATCATTAATCCTAATAACAAATTTAACTTTTTCATAAAAAAAATGTTTGGGTTAATTAATAATAATAAATTTTATCGTTTTAAAGATGCATACTATCAAAAAAAGTTGCGTCTTTATTTTATAGTTACAAAGTACGTTTTTTTTCAAGAAAGAACAAGTTAAAATTATCTTAAATTTTTCCATTGTTTCAAGTAAGCTTTTTTGAAGTAGCTAAACCACGATTCACCAAATGTATATTCTAATATAGCATTTTCGGGCTTTGCCACTCTGTTTTTGGCAAAATCATTTTTGGCAAACACAAAACCTAAACGACCTTGTTCATTCTTCGTATAAAACTTTCGTATATTTCTGTTTTTCAATTCAATAAGTAAGTTATAGGCCTCTTGATTTTCCTTTTTATCAAGCAAATATTTGATAGTATATAATATAAATTCGCTGGAATTATTTTTAGCGAATTCGGGGAGCGGCTGCATGGCAATATTAAAAGCATCTATACGGTTATCATTGTAATAATCAATTAGTTTATTGTATTTTTTTAGAGCTTCTTCAAACATATTATAATCAATCAGACTAACAATTTCCTTTATCACAGCCTGATAATGTTTTGCAGGTTTAATTTCTTCCTTATAGGTTTGCGCATCGGCATAATCTATTTCACATTCTTTTTTTGATTTTGCATAAGCAATGGCCTGATCGATAGTCTCATCTGCCGTCAGATATTTGGCTTCTTTCATCTGCTGTTTTATCTGCTTTATTTTGTTCTCGTAAATTTTTTCATAATTCTGACATTGAACAGAATAACTGGCATTTTTTAAACTAATTAATTGCTGATAACTGGGGTTACTTTTGGGAACATTATATTGAGTCAAAATAGCACTTGCTCTCTTGGCCAACCTTTTTGCTGCTCGTAGTCGATTAGCTAGAAGTTCTGTATTTCCCTTATCTATAAAAACTTGAGCTATATTTCCAGCTACTCCGTTTATTTCTTTTTGTAGATAAGTATCTGTGGGAAGGGCATATCGCTTTTGCAAATCCAATGCTTCTGAATATTTTTTCAGGGCGAGTTCAAATTGCTTATTTCGCACATAATTACGTGCTTGACTAATACTTATATCATATTCTTTTTGCTTTACTAGCGCCTGATAATTTGTTTCCTGAGGCGAAATACTAAGGTTATTTGTTTTTCTGAAGGTAATAGCCTCCCTCAGTGCAGAAGAGGCCTTAATTAATTGTGAATTATCAATGTATTTTTTGCATTTATTTAACTTTTCCTGATAAATTCCATTTAAAGCTTGCTGTTCCATGGAATTTAATTTATAGGAACAAGAAATAGAAGATTTTTTTTGACATATAGCACGAGCATCGTTAACATCCTGAATAACAGCAACATAATTGGCTTGATTTAAGTTTATCTGTGCAGAATTTAATACATCGCCATATATTTTTTGTAAAAGTGTATTCGCGCCCGATTTTGTATATTGGTCGCTATTATAGCTTTGGCTCACTTCCTGAGCCAATTGTAGCGCGTTGATTCTCTGTTTTTGTTTATAATATAGTAGTGCCAACTCTAATTTAGCCGGCATAAAAACCGGATTAGCCTGTATGGCTTTCTGAAAATAATCTTCGGCCTGTCGGTTATTTCTCCGATTTTCAGCCTGAATACCATTATTCAAATAAATTTGGGGTAATTGCGCCTGTGTCTGCCTCGTTTCTGTTTCTTTTTGTCGAATCAGATTGTCTAAAGCTGTTGATTTACTGAGCAAATTGGCGGGATCATAGGTGTTTAGATTCAAATTATAGGTAAAATTAGTCGATTTTATTTGAGACAATTGAGATTTTGCTTGCGCTATTTTTTGCTGGTTAGTCAGTAAATTATCCAAATCGCTTGTACGTAGGTAATTCAAATCACCGCTCATCCGATCAATATCCTGCGAAGCTTGATAATAATTATCTATCATTTGTATTTTATTTTGCAAATTGGAAATAGCGCGTTTATCAAATAAAAATTGATATTTTGAAATGACTAATTTATAGTTTGCGCGTGAGTTTGGATTTTGGCGTGTAAAGTCAAAGAGCGATGTTTGTCGGGCATTTAGATTTACCGTAAGATTAAAGCTATTTATCACCCGATATCCTCTTGCATCGCGCCATTCGGCAATAAAGGCAACTTGTTTCGGACGAATAAAAGACTGGATATTAAAGCCTTTATAGTTGGTCGTTCCTAAAATATGGAGTTTGGAAATATTTCCTGAAAAACGTAAGGATTGGGAAGATTTATATATGTTCAGATTTTCCTGAAATTGAATTGTTATAGAATTACCCATACGCTGCTGGCGATTATTCTGCGACAGAGCTTGAAATATTTTGGCAAGGGGTGTTCCATAAGGCACATTTTGTGCGTTATATACTAATGATTTTGAATTACTGGAAGAAAACAGTGTTTGCCCCCTATACTGAGCATGAATAGATTGACTTATAAACAAGGATAAAAGTCCTAAAATAATATAATTTTGCTTCATTTTGCTGTACTTAAAATTATAAAGATTGTTCAAAGTTATTATTTTTACTATTAATGATGAAGAAAACGTTAAATTCCA
>CAYQXT010000226.1:0-6661 GCA_964421365.1 uncultured Bacteroidaceae bacterium | reverse complement strand
TCGGGCAATTTTGAAATAATGTACGTAAATGGGAATAGAGCCATGCTATACGGAACCGAAATAGAAGTTCGTAAATCATTTTGGAAGTATTTTAATTCCGGCGCTAATCTAACCTTAGTCAAATCGGTGGTGAATATCCAACCCGAGCTGGCCAAGTTACGAAATCAACAAACGCGCCCAATGGTTGGCCAGTCGCCTTACGTTTTAAATGCTTATTTGGGCTATAGTAATGATGAACACCACTTAGAAGCCAATATAAACTTTAATATAGCGGGAGAAAAATTGCTGATTATCACTGACCTACAAACACCCTATATTTACGAGCAACCCGAAACTGCTTTGAATTTTAACTTTAGTAAAGGACTTGGAGCGCATTTTACTTTAGATTTTTCGGCTACAAACCTTCTGAATTCGGAATATAAAGCCGTTTATCACTACAAAACAGAGGGAGATTTATACAATTTACATTATAGCAAAGGCCGTAGTTTTAGCTTAGGCATAGAATATAAACTTTAAACGCAGTACATTTATCTTTTTTCGTTGCTATACTTAGTTCCTCAATTTACTGCACAGATTAATTGAGGAACATTTTTTAGCGAAGTATTTTGCGTACAAAAGCCACGGTAAAGTACGACATCAAAAATAAGCCCACAAAACCCTCTATAGCCGAAATCCAACGGCTCAAACCAGCCGGATAGTAGTCGCCATAGCCAATAGTAAGAAAGGTGATGGCACTATGGTAAAAACAACGCTGAATAATTGACAAATTGCGTGGGTCGCCTTCTTTAAAGAGAGACGAAACAATTCCGGTGTCGGTAAATAGAGGTAGAACAAGATATAAGGCCGTAAATAGAAGATAGACAACTCCCATACTGACCATTACACGAATAGGATCAGTGGCATATTTTCCTACTTTATCAAATAAAATTATTCCTGCATAATAACTGGCTTTTGCTTTAATACGCTTATAAATAGAGGCATCATTTTGCTTTGTTTCGAGCATTGCCAGCGCTTCTGTGCGTTTAAATTCCACATAAGCCAAATCTTCGGCATTATATTCGCCAATGGCATTATAATTCTCTTTAAGGATTCTAAATTGCTCTGCTTTGGTACGATAATTACTTTCTTGTTTGTATATAAATTCTTTTACACGGCTCTTGTGCCAATCAAGATAAATACGCCCTAAAAGGCGCATCCCAGACAAATTAATATTCTGAATATCTGCATCAAAATCGTGGGGCTTAATATCCAGCACTCCTTTTACGATGGTATCCGATAAATCTAACTGTTTGCATTGTTCCATACGAAAATCGTAGTAGCTGTATAATTGGCAGGCCGAAAAACTTAACTCGTTTATTTTTGCATGTTTAAAGGATATTTTACTGCTCTGAATTTCGGTATCTATCACAATCAGATTCGAATCGGCAAAATTGAGGTTTTCGCAATTAAATGCACCTTGTCCGAAAAAACAATTGCTAATCGTGCAGGTGCTTCCGTGTAGCTCCGAAGCTTCTAATGTTAAGTCGCCGTTTCCGAAACGGCAACGATTAAAAGAAAAACGGCCAGAACCAAAATCAACAGCCCTGAAATCGAGCGATTCATCTCCAAAGTTCGTTCTATCGAAAATAATGTCGCCTTTGCCAAAGTGGGCAAAATGAAAGTCCTTTTTGCTGTTTCCCAGCTCGGCCAGTTTAAATGATATTTTACCATCGCCAAAATCTACATTCTTAAAAGAAATAGCTCCATGATTAAAAAGAGTGTGGATAAAATTTTTTTGTCCTTTGCCAAAGCTTGCATTTAAAAATTCTTTCTTACCATTCCCAAATTCTGTAGAACGGAAATTTACATTTCCCTGTCCAAAATTTACCCGTTCAAAAATTACATCTCCATCGCCAAAATGCACAAAATTGAAGTCTTTTCGACCTTCGCCAAACACGGCTACTTTAAAAGTTTTACGTCCAGTTCCGAATTTGGCACCACTAAATAGCACATCACCATCGCCAAATTGGGTGTTCTGAAAAATCAGAGATCCATGATTGAAGTTGGTGTTTTGAAAGTCTTTAGTTCCTCGGTTGAAAATAGCATTTTTGAAACTTAAATCTCCTTCTGGAAGCTTTATCTCTGAGAAATTTATGTTTCCATGGCGAAAATAAGTATACTCGAAATTAGGATTTTGTACCTTAAAAAGGGCAAATTCTATATTTAGGCCGGAGAGAAAGAAGCTATGGTTAAAATCGGCAAAGCTCTGAAAGATAGCATGAGAAAAGTCGATAGCTTCGGTATGTGAAAAAAGGCAATTAGATGTGTGCCATGATTTTAGTTTTACTTTGTGTGCCGGAATGAGTTCTTCTTGTCGGCGATATTCAGACAGGCTGAATCCTTCTATATAAGCATTTTTCAAAAAAATATCAGCACCTTCTTTTATTTTTGAGTATAAGAAACTTGCCGGTACGTAAGCCAGTTCTATTTTCTCTATTTCCTCTTCGTCTTCAGATAATAGAGTAAAATCAACACTTTGAGGAAAAGTATGCTCATTTATTGAAAATGGCTTTTCTTTGAGCTCAATTCGGTATGTGCTAAATTCTCTATTCATAAACGCAATTTTCGTTATTCTCTGATAATTTTTTTTCAAATAATTACAACAAAAAAAGACACTCTCAGTTTAATTTTGGCTCTATCGGAGTTTGAAATTCTGGTAGGGTCGAGAATAAATTTTACTATTATACGGCTAATTTACGATTTTTTTTGAAAATTCCTTTTATTACTGTAAATTGTAAATAATATTTCACTTTTTAAGATTCTTCACTATTTAATGTTTAATTTATATTTACCAATATGAAGAATTTGTATTGTTTATTAATAATGTCTGTTTTAAGTCTTAACTTAAGTGCTCAAAATGCTTATTGTGGGCAATTTCCCCAGAATGATAAATTTAATTTGCTATTTTGTGATGATTGTACAGAAATGAATAGATATACTTATAAGGAGTATAATTCTAATGAGCTTGACCTGACAACGATGGTTCCTGAAGATTTTAGAATTGTTGAATTTTATAAGGATAATAAGATATTAATATTTGATTCTTTGGCGGCTCAAAATTATCAAAGTATTAGTATTATGGTTATTGAAAACCGTATTGCAAAATCACTAGACGCTTTTTTTCTAGAATATGTAAATAATTTTGTAGATAATTTTATTCTCACAGAAAATCAGTTTTTTAATTATGATAATTTTTATAGTCCTAATTATATTGGTAAATATTTTTATAGAAGCTACGAACAAGATAAAGTCCAACTTTTTGAGTTAAGTATTTTTTATTTTGATCGTCCTAAAGTATATGTGATTACTTTTGCCGGCCGGCAGAAAGAATATTACGATTTATTGTGCAAATATTTGCCGGTAGCTTATAGTTTTAAGATTCTAGATAAATAATTTAAGCAATGCTTAATTGTAATTCAATACGGTTTTGCCTGAGTTTACTTTTTTCGTATAATAGAAATACCATCGCGAAGAGGTAAAATAAAATTTTCTACGCGAGAATCCTGTACCACAAATTCGTTGAAAGCCATGATACTTCTTGTGTAAGTGTCGCTCGGCTTAATGGGCTGTACAACCTTGCCGTCCCAAAGCACATTATCGGCAAGAATAAAACCGCCAGAGCGTAATTTTGGTAAAACGGCTTGATAATAATCTAAATAGCTACGTTTATCGGCATCAATAAACACTAAATCAAAGTTTTCGTCTATTTGAGGAATAATATCCAGCGCATTTCCGATATGTAGTTTAATTTTATTTTCTAATCCTGATTTTTTAAAATATTTGTGAATCACCGATTCTAGTTCATCTTTAATTTCGATGGTATGCAACAGGCCTTTTTCAAGCATTCCTTTGGCCAAACATATAGCCGAATAGCCAGTGTAAGTTCCTATTTCTAGAATTCGTTGCGGGCGCATCATAAAGCTCAGGCTTTCGAGTAATTTGCCCTGGATATGGCCGGAGAGCATCCTTGGCATCATTACTTTAAGGTGCGTTTCGCGGTTTAGTTCATTTAGTACTGCATCCTCTGGTTTAGAATGTTGCTCAATATATTTTTCTAACTTTTTCATAATTTAATTTTAAAATTAAGCACCTAGACAACACATTAGAAGACATGGATTTTTGAACCAGATAAGTCATTTAAGTGCATTTTAGTGAAAATTTTACACTGTTTTTAAGTACTTACCGCATTACTCATTAGCAATTAGTCATTATTTTGGCATATAGAGCAGGGCAGAATAATTCTCCCAGTCAAAAATTTCGTTGGCCACTTCCATAATTTCGTTGGCTTCTATACTCCGTATCTTTTCAAAAATTTGTTCTTGCGATTCTATTTCGTTCAAATATAACCATTCCTTGGCATTATAGGTCATTTGTGCTTCATTATATTCCATGGCAATAGCCAACTGACCTTCCAATTGTCTTTTTATACGTGCTAATTGTATTGTTCCAAGAGTTTTTGTTTGCAATTTGAGTATTTCTTTGTGTATCAAATCCATTATTTTCTCGTTGTTTTTCACATCAGTACCAAAATAAATGGAAAATAAAGCCGTATCGCAAAAACTGCTTAAATTTGATTCTACGGTATAGGCCAGTCCTTTTTTTTCTCTGATTTCCAAATATAGCTTTGCATTCAGTGAATTTCCGCCGAGATAAGAAGATAATAAGTCCAGAACAAACGACTTTTCATGCCCGTAGGGGTAGGCATACCAGCCAATTATGCTATGTAACTGGTTAACTGCCTTTTTTTTTGCCTGCCTTTTTTTTAGCTCAAGCACCGGCTTTGTCCTTTTAATTACAGCCGAATGTTGGCTAAACGGGCTAAAATATTTGTCCACCAATTGATTCACCTTTTTCGTAGAAATGTTTCCTACAGAACTAATTATCATATTGTCTGGATGGTAATGCTTATCTACAAAATGAATTAATTTTTTACTTTTAACACTTTTTATAGATAATTTTGAGCCCAAAATATTTAGCCCGAGCGAATGATTCTGGTACATCAGTTCTTCAAATTCATCAAAAATGGCATCCGAAGGGCTGTCTTGATAACTAAGCAATTCATCGAGGATAACATCTTTTTCACGCTCTATCTCGCGTTCGGGGAAAGTAGAGTTAAAAAGAATGTCGGAAAAAAGCTCTATCACACGTTCGTAATATTCGCTCAGGAAGGTGGCATGAATGCAGGTGTATTCTTTTGTGGTATATGCATTTAATTCACCACCTACATCGTCTAAGCGACTAAGAATATGGAAAGTTTTTCGTTTTTGGGTTCCTTTAAATAAAGCATGTTCGGTAAAATGTGCAAAACCTTCTTCTCCTTTGTTTTCATCTCTGCTGCCAATTTTTATTATCACGCAACAGTGTGCAGTACGTGCTTTTACCGGTTCGTGAACCAAGCGCAAGCCATTTTTTGATATGATTTGTTTGGGCATAGCCTCTGATTAAATTACTAATTTCATTGAGCGATAGAACATAGATAATACCGATTGAGAGGATACTCCCAGATTAAAAAAATCTGCGATAGCCTGTGAAATCTGTGGTCATCTATGGCCTGTCTCTTTAAGTAAGGGGGCGAAATTAAGAATAAATTCATGATATAATGATAATAGTTCGTCATGTTTTATAAGTAACTAAATATGAAGGTTTTTACTAAAATTGTCGATTTGTAATTATTTTATTGATTCTCATTTTATTAACTATTTGTTAATTCCAACTTTGGCAAAATTTAACGAAGTCTTGAAATACTTATTTTTTTTTTAGGCAGAACAGGCTAATTTTGTGTAGCTTTGCCTCCATTATTACTATGAAAAACGAAAAAAACGATAATAAGCGGGAAGAGAAGGATAATAAACTCAAAAAGAGGCATCCTTTTGTGCGCTTTTTATTTATAATTGGCTTTATTTTTCTTATTTTGGAGCTTATTTTCTTATTTTTTGCTACACCTATTCTGCGCAAAGCGATTAACTCTACTATCGAAACAAAATCAAACAGGGTTTATAGTATACATTTTGATAGTTTAAGTGTGGATTTGGGTGGAAGAAGTTTTATTTTCTTTGGTTTAGAATTACGTCCTAATCCTGAAATTTATAGTCAATTAAAAAAAGAAAAGAAAATTAAGCGAGGTCTGTATCAATTCAAATTTAAGGTGCTAAAATTAAAGAACATTAAGCTGTTTAAGCTAATCAACGAACGAAAATTAGACTTTAATGAACTATTAATAGATTCGCCTGACATCAAATTGCGCGACTTACCCTTGCAGAAGAAAAAGAACCAAAAAAAGTACAAAGCCGTAGAAAAAGACCTTTATCCTGCTCTTTTAGACGTTTTATATTCCATTAAGATAAAGAAAATTAATATTTTACATGGAAATTTTGATTTCTGGTTAGATGAAAAGCAAAAAAATAAAAAGGCTTCGGCCGATAATATCGGCTTTGAGTTAACTGATTTTTATTTAGATGCCGACACTTATCTGCATAACAAAAAGTACTTATTTTATGCACAACAAACCCTTATTCATCTGAATAATTATAAAATAACACTAAAAGACAAAATCCATATCCTCAAAGTAAAAAAAATAACCATAGATACTAGAAAAAAAGAACTGGTAGCCAAATCGTTATCC
>CAYQXT010000225.1:0-6683 GCA_964421365.1 uncultured Bacteroidaceae bacterium | reverse complement strand
GTGACTACGGCAATACCCAATCCAAACTTCAATTTATCCAAATTAGAAATATTATCAATGTCAAAGGGTTTAAAAAAATAGAGAAAAAGAAGAACTAAAACGGTAATAAATGAAATAATTTTGACATTATGTACCAAATCGTCATTGAAAGGATAATCTTTATTTAAGAATTGAGAAAGTTTTCTTTTTTTCATTTGTACTGTTTATCTTATGACACTTTATTTTTTAATCAAAATTTAACTTCTTATCCGTCCGACCGCTTTAGGCGGTCAGGCGGGTATGCTTATGGATAAGCACTGATTTCTATAAATTTATATGATAAATTAAGATTTTTATTATCTTAAAAAATCAGCGTTCTAATTTTCTTTGCTGATTTAGCTGCGCAATGAGCTTTTTAGCTATTCTGCCGTAAAGGTAGCCATTTAATCAGGAAATAAAAATTTCTACTTTTCATCAAAAAGATGAAGATTGTCGCATATCCTTGTTTTTTAGCCTGAGTTTTATAATTTTGTGCAAATAAAATAGTAAACATGATAAGTGTTATTGATTTATTTGTCAGTTTAACCTTAATTTGGGGTATTTGGATTGGCTATCAGCGCGGTTTTATTTTAGAATTTTTCGCTTTTGGAATTTTTATCCTTGGCGTTATTCTTTCTAATGTATTTGCCATGGCTGCTACCAAGGTTTTTCCACGCTACAATATGAGTAGCCCGTATATTTTGCTCATTATGTTTATTTTAGCGCTTATAGCTACTGGCTATCTCTCTTATTTGGCCACAAAGCCTCTGAAAAAAATGATGGGTGAAACTACGGTTACAGCCCCCATGAAATATATAGGAATGGCCTTTGGCTCTGGTAAAATGTTTCTGGCAGACAGTATTGTTCTTTACCTGCTGAATTCAATTAATGATGTAAAACATTTTATTCCAGACGTGGTCATTACGCATTCAATATTTAATAAAGCCATGATCCAGTTGGCTCCCATTATTTTCAAATTTTTGAATAACTATAATTTTCAGGATAATATTTTATAAAATATAAGTTAAATTTACAAACAAGATATATGAATTTTACGGAAGAATTGAAATGGCGAGGGATGCTGCACGATATAATGCCCGGCACCAAAGAGCAATTAGATAAAGAAATGACATCGGCTTATGTAGGATTTGACCCCACTTCTGACTCTTTGCATATCGGTAGTTTAGCTCCTATTATGCTGCTCAAGCATTTTCAGTTATATGGCCATAAACCAGTGGTACTGGTGGGCGGAGCTACCGGAATGATAGGCGACCCTTCCGGTAAGTCGGAAGAAAGGAATTTGCTAGATGAGGTCACTCTTCACAAAAATCAGAATGGAATAAAAAATCAGTTAAGTAAGTTTTTGGACTTTGATTCCGATGCCAAAAATGCGGCCATCATGGTTAACAATTACGACTGGATGAAAGAATTTTCTTTTCTCGAATTCATTCGTGATATAGGCAAGCACATTACCGTAAATTATATGATGGCTAAAGATTCGGTAAAAAAACGTCTGGGGAAAGATTCCGACAGTAATGATGCTTCGGGCATGTCTTTTACCGAGTTCAGCTACCAGTTGGTTCAGGGATATGACTTTCTATACCTATACGAGCATAACAACTGTAAACTGCAAATGGGTGGTTCTGACCAATGGGGAAACATCACCACCGGTACCGAACTTATCCGCCGGAAGTTAAACGGCAAAGCCTATGCACTTACTACGCCACTTATCAAAAAAGCTGATGGCGGCAAATTTGGAAAAACCGAAAAGGGAAACATCTGGCTCGATGCCGAAAAAACATCACCTTATACTTTCTATCAATTCTGGTTGAATGCGGCCGATGCAGATGCCGAAAATTTCATTAAAGTATTTACCCTTTTGAGCAAAGAAAAAATTGACGAGCTGATTACCAAACACAAAGAAGCTCCTCACGCCCGACTGCTACAAAAAACATTGGCCAGAGAACTGACTGTAATGGTTCATTCCGAAGAAGATTATAATATGGCTGTTGAAGCCTCACAAATCCTATTTGGAAAAGGAACAGCCGAGAGTTTGGCCAAATTAGATGAAAAAACATTTCTTTCGGTATTCGATGGCGTACCTACTTTTGAAGTGCCCAAAGAAAAATTCGATGAAAGAATAAATATTCTTGATTTACTGACACAAGAAGCAGCCATTTTCCCCTCAAAAGGCGATTTGCGCCGCCTGATGAAAGACAATGGTCTCAGCCTGAATCAGCAAAAGCAAAACAAACAGGACTATACCATAAGTTTAAGCAATTTTATCCGTGAGAAATACCTGCTTATCCGCAAAGGAAAGAAAAATTACTATTTAATTATTGCCAAATGACATCCGAAGACAAAAATCTCAACTCGCTGGATATACTCGTTTTCTTTGTCAGACATTACAAAATAATAAGCGTACTTACTCTTTTAGGTACGCTTATTTCCGTAATTGTTGCGCTGACGATTACACCGGAATATAAATCCTCAGCCATTATATTCCCGGCCTCTAATACCTCGGTATCCAAAGAATTACTGACCGACATCTCGCGCTCACCAAAAAATATTATGAGCTTTGGTGAAGACGAAGAAGCCGAGCAACTCCTGCAAATCCTGCAATCCAATAAAATCAGAGCCTATCTGGTAAATAAATACAAGCTTCTGAAACACTATGACTTGGAAAAATCGTCTTACCCACAAACTGCCCTTTCCAAGCTACTATCCAAAAATATTCAGTTTAGCCGCACTCAATATCAATCCATAGAAATCAGTGTTTTTGATGTCGATAAAGAGCAAGCAACCTCTATGACCAAAGATATTTTGCGCCTTTTAGATACCGTTTATAATCAGATACAAAAAAAACGCGCTTTAGGAGCACTACAAATAGTTACAAAAGAGTATAATAAAGCGATTAAAATAAAAAAAGAGCTTCAGAATTCCCTTTCTAAAATCAGGAGAATAGGCATTTACGACTACGAAGCCCAATCTAAAGCATACAGCGCAGCCATGGCCAATTCCATAGAAAAAGGCAACCGTACCGCACAGCAAAAAATAGGAAAAGACATACAGCTTTTGCAACAATATGGAGGCACTTTCATTGATTTCAGCACCCGCCTTAAAAGCCTTAACCATCGTATAAGCCTGCTCAGCTCCAAGCTTATTGAAGCACAGGTTGATTACGAACAAAATCTCTCGCATAAATTTGTGGTTAATCCGCCCTTTGTGCCCGAAAAAAAGGCAAAACCCGTACGCTGGCTTATTGTCCTGTTATCCACTCTTGGTAGCTTCTGTTTAGCTGTCTTCCTCCTGCTTTTTTGGGAACAATGGAAAAAAATTGACTGGAAAGAAAAGCGAGGCTAATTATACCGAATCGGTATCATATCAGTTATGCATAATTTGGTAATATTTTGATTGAAAATGAAATAACAAAATATTTTTTGGCGTCTTAAAAGCGGTTTAGTATCCATTCATAAACTTAGCCGTCTGACCGCTTCAAGCGAACGGACGGCTAACAAGATTGATATTATAGGGTGATAAATAATTATATGTAGATATAAAATTCTGATAATTAAGCAATAAATCATATTTATAAGGTAGATAATATGTGTAAGGAAGATAATTTAACAGAGTTTAAAGCAGAACTAAACGAGAAATTAGAAAAAGAAGTTGTTCCTTTTTTTAATTCCAGAAAAGGCAGTGATATCTATATTGGAGTTGCCGATGACGGAAAATGTATAGCTATTGCTAATCCCAACCAACTTCAATTAAGCATTTCTAATAGAATAAGAAACATTAAAACTTGTTGATAAAAAGTGTTTTATAAACAATTATTTGCAAGCTGCAATAAAACAGGGATTAATAGAAATGACAATACCCAACAAACCAAATAGCAGAAACCAGAAATACCGTTTAAGAAAAAAAGGCTTTGAACTTAAAGAAAAGTTATAAATGGTGAATGAAAAATTAAAAACAAAAAAAGCACTTAGCCTATTCTGGATAATAGCTCTTGGTTTCCTGACACTAAATGCTATCGCCCTGTATCGACAAAACTATTGGTTTAGCCTGTCGCCCCTTATTTTGGGCTTCATTTACCTGTATTTGTTTCGCTTAGAGCTGATTTTCGACCTATTAGTACTGCTTACACCTTTATCCGTGCAACTCAGCGACTTTTTCCCACAATTGGGCTTAGACCTATTTCTCCCCACTGAACCTATGGCTCTGAGCTTTATGCTCCTCATCTGGTTCAAACTCGCTCTGGGGATGAAAATAGACAAAAGTTTCCTTAAGCATCCGCTCTCTATTCTGGTTTTGCTCTATCTGCTTTGGCTCTTTATCACCAGCATAACTAGCAGTATACCCATAGTCTCTTTTAAATATCTGCTGGTAAAACTTTGGTATATAAGCATTTTATTTTTTTATTTGCCGATACGAATAAAAAGTTATAAAAATATGCGCCATTTTCTTTGGCTCTATATCATACCCTTTGCCTTTGTGGTGCTCTATACCCTTTATAATCTCAGTTTTTATGGTTTTAGCAATTTCAAAGCTGCCCACTTTGTCATGTCGCCTTTTTTTCGCGACCATACTATATATGGTGCATCACTTGCCTTTTATATTCCATCCCTACTCGCACTTTTTACTAAATCACAAAGCAAAAGTACGCACATCCTCCTGTTATTCCTTTTCCTTATCCTCACGTTAGGACTAATATACTCCTATACAAGAGCCGCTTGGGTAGGTTTGTTCCTATCCTTTATTGTTTTTATCATTCTGAAATTTAAAATCAAACTCCGCACCCTCTTAATCGGTTTTTTTGCTTTGGTACTCATCGGCTTTCAATTCTGGTGGGCTATTTATTTTCAGCTAAAAGACAATAAACAAGACTCTTCTGCCAATTTTACTAAGCACATAGAATCTATCAGCAATATAGCCACCGATGCCTCCAACCTCGAACGCATAAACCGCTGGAAATCGGCATTGCGATTATTTGAAGTAAAACCACTTACCGGATGGGGTCCCGGTACTTACCAGTTTCAGTACGCCAAATATCAATTCTCCTACGACAAAACCATTATTAGCACCGATTTTGGCGATGGTGGCAATGCCCACAGCGAATACCTCGGACTGCTCTCCGAAACCGGACTACCCGGAATGCTTCTGTTCATCGCCCTTTTATCCGTTTCCGTAGTCGTGGGCATACGCATATACAAAAAGCACCCCGACAGAGAAGCTCGTATCATAGCCCTAAGCCTCCTTTTAGGTCTCATTACTTACTATTTCCATGCCTTTCTCAACAATTATTTGGACACAGACAAAGCTTCTGTTCCTTTCTGGGGATTTTTGGCTATTTTGGTTGTCTTGGACAATTCCCAAAAGAAGTAATTTTTGATTTAGGATATAGTAAATGGTTTTGATAATAATTAGGGCGCACGAGCGGGCTTTCCGTTTATACTCTCTGTTTGGCTAAGTTTTTAACTTTGCCCTTATACTTAATTATCTAAACTATAATTTATGGGAGAAGAAGATTAACTTGATTAAATAAATAACTATACCGAAGGGATTGAACAGGTCCGACAAATAAAAAAATTTTATGAGAAAAAGATTTTTAGTTTTTTGTAAAATGAAGTTGAAACAGAAACGAGCGATGTTGGGGTACAACTCGTCAGGGATAAACTTAATGACATTTTTTGGTATCTTTATACCTTTAAAAGCCCATCAATAAACTTCTTCTTTTGTTTGATTGACAAATCATTACGATTTAATAATTTATTTTTTAAGTCTGCAAAATGTCCTTCAATTGCATTGGTTGTATTTGGTATATTTAATTCAAAATTATCATACGAAGTGAATAAGAATTTCAGATTTGTTTTTAAACTTCTATATGCACTTCTCAACCGTTTATGGGTATAAAAACTTTTCCCGTTCTAATTCCTGTTTTTTTTATAATTGGACAGTAACAATTTATACATTTTTTTTATTCATAAGCTTTGATTCTATACAAGGCTAATAAAAACAGCATGTTAACAACTTTTTAGACTCCTTTTTGTCTATTAAGCCGAATATTACAAAAATAGGTATAAAAATAGGTTACCGATTCGGTATAAACAAAAGTGAAGGCTTCGCAAGAAACGAAACCCTCACTTTTTTATAGTTCTTACTGAAGACTTCGCAAGAAACGAAATCTTCTGTAAGCTTAGTCAGCGATATTAGCCACCAAAAACTCACGGTTTAAACGAGCAATATTCGACAATGAAATACCTTTAGGACATTCCATCTCGCAAGCACCGGTATTAGAGCAAGCACCAAATCCTAAATCATCCATTTTAGCCACCATAGCTTTGGCACGGCGTACGGCTTCTATCTTACCTTGAGGTAATAAAGCCAACTGAGAAACCTTTGCAGCAACAAATAATATAGCCGAAGAGTTTTTACAGGTAGCCACACAAGCACCACATCCTATACAAGCAGCGGCATCCATGGCTTCATCAGCAGCTGGTTTATTGATTAGAATAGCATTAGCATCTTGTGCATTTCCTGTATTAACAGAAATAAATCCACCAGCTTGGATAATTTTGTCAAAAGCTGTGCGGTTAACCATTAAATCTTTGATGACTGGGAAACCTTTAGAACGCCATGGTTCTACGGTGATGGTTTGCCCATCG
>CAYQXT010000224.1:0-6698 GCA_964421365.1 uncultured Bacteroidaceae bacterium | reverse complement strand
AAGGAGTTCCGTACCTACACTCTTTTTTTGCCTGTTTTTGTAGCCCTTTGTCTTCACCGAGCTATCGCTACAATCCCTTGCGCAATCGCTACCCGAAACTTTAGCTCAACTTTCCGGCCTGCCGACAGGCAGTTTGAAACGTTTAGAGAGTTATTGTTTAGACGTTTCCAAGTGGCTACCGCCACGTTGGAAAGTCTGACCGCCAAATTTTAATTTTAATCAGCTCCTGACATGATTAGCAACGGCATTTATATGTATTTATGGAAAATAGAGAAAAATATTTTATTATTTCATTTTTAATCAGAACATTACAAAAAAATGCATAAAAACATGATACCGATTCGGTACAAAATTAAGCTATGTTCTAAAATATTTGCCATTTTTTTTTATAAAATCGCTATTTTCGCCGAAACTTAAAATATAGAATTATGTTTTCAGGAATCGTAGAAGAAGCCGCAGAAGTTGTTGAATTACAACAAGAAAAAGGTAATTTGCATATTGCAATTAAATGTTCGTTCGTAAATGAATTAAAGATTGACCAGAGTGTTTCGCATAATGGAGTTTGTCTGACCGTGGTAAAAAAAGACGCAGAGAAATATACCGTTACAGCCATTAAAGAAACCTTGGATAAAACCAATTTGGGAGAGCTAAAAAAAGGCGATAAAGTTAATTTGGAACGTAGTATGCGTCCCGATAGTTTATTAGACGGTCATATAGTACAGGGTCATGTAGATCAAACGGCTATATGCACAAAAGTAGAAGAAGCCGAGGGTAGTTGGTATTATACTTTTGGATATGAGCCTACGAAAGAAGATTATATTACGGTTGAAAAAGGCTCTGTATCAGTAAATGGAGTGAGTTTGACCGTAGTTAATTCGCAGCCCAAATCTTTTCAGGTGGCCATAATTCCTTATACTCACGAAAATACCAATTTTCATCAGATAAAAGAAGGGACTAAAGTTAATCTGGAATTTGATGTTATAGGGAAGTATATTGCTAAATTTATGAAACAATACGGAAAGATTTAATTAAGTTTTTTAGCAAGGGCTTCGCTTTAAGCTGAACCCTTGTTAATAGTGCGATGCGCAAGGGATTGCAGCGATACCCCGCCGAAGTTCGAAGCCTAGCAAAACACGGTAAAAAAGAGTGTAGCGATAAGCGGAACTCCTTTTTTACCGATGTTTTGCGGGCTGAGGCAAGGGGGAGTATAAGCGGAAAGCCCGCCCGTGCGCCCCTTAAATAATTACGAATGCCGTTCTACAAATCAGGAATTTCTGATTCCTGATTTTAAAATAAAAAATTTCGTTTTTTATCTCACGGCACGGAAACCATAGGCACTATTTCGGCCATTGTAGGTAAATGCGCCATGCAAACGGTAGGAAATTCGGAGGCTTTCGGCAGTTTCGGTTAAACTTCCCCCTCTGAAACCGGCACCGAGTGAGCCTGTAATGCCGTTTAGGAAATTAGCATCTATTCCCGGCCAGTCGGTATTTGTGGCATTTCCAAGTGCATTTAGCTCACCATCGCCCAAAGTGGCCCTGAAATTTCTCCCTTGAGGATTTCCAAGGCTAACACATTGCTCGGCTACATTACCTGAGAGCTCCATGACTCCATAGAATGAAGCACCTGATTGTTGTCGGTTTGTGCCTCCCTGAGCGAAAATTCCACAACGTACAGGGCCTAATTCTTGTGTTGCGGTGGAATAATACAATGCATTGCCGGTGGAGCTGTTTAATCCCAGAGTTTCAGATTCTGTGCCGGCAAAGACTAGGCTATATTGCAATCCATTGATTTGATTATCGCCCCAGGCATATTCGCCATAACTGCTGCTATTACTTCCTCTCGCTATTTTTTCAAATTCGGTCTCACTCATGGGGCGTAAACCTGCCCAGTCGGCATAAGCAGTGCCATCTGTCCAGTTTATGAAATTACAGGCTATATTTTGGCCATCCACCGATTCGTTGGGCACACTATTATTATTCAAATCGCAGAAAAATTCAATGGGTTCATTCATTGTGTTTCCTGCCTTCTGGCAGGCGATTCCATTTCGAGCTATGGGACTGATTGAATTGCACATTATGAACCGATTGTCTATTGTTTCTGTGCTGACATCGGCCGCAGTGCGCTGATTTTGTTGCGAGCGATTTAAGGTATTCAAAAAATCGGTATATTGTTGTTGCGAGATTTCATACTTCATGCAATAAAAGCCATTGCCACCAACAGGAAAGTCTGGGTTGTCAATTGTACCATCATTATTTCTATCCAATCCATGAATATTGTCTAATCCGATACCGTAAACTTCGAGCGTATCATCGTCATAATTATTTTGGTCTACACTAATATTTTGTGTTAAGTTTTCCCAGATGTAAGCCGATTTGCCATCTGAACCATGAAATGAGCCCACAGACTTGTTGATACCATCGCCATCGCCGATATAAAAGCGACCGTCTAAAACACGAACCATTTCGATACCAAAAACCTGAACTTTGACTACATCGGTGTCGTTTACACCATCGAGAGCATATTGCCATCGGATTTGTATGCCGGAGAAACTAAGATTTCCTCCGCCAAAATCAGAGCGGTACACAAAAATGCCTTTACCATCTGCAACTGTTTCGATAGTTGAGCCGCTTGGAGCTATATGCGTACCATCCAGATTATTGAGCGTACAGTGATGCCATTCGCCCTTAGCAATCCGATATTTGGCAAATATCCAAACCGCATCGTAGTTGTTGGGGGCAGAACTTGTTCGCCAGGAATTTTCCCAACTTAAATCGAAACTAATCATCCAGTATTTACTTACCGTATTTTTTTCGGCTACTTTGCTATTTTTTATGCTTAAATTAGTAGAAAATAAATTATTTGTAGTAAAAAATAGTAAAAAAAGTAAAAGTATTTTTATTTTTGAATTCATAAGCTAAAACAAAATTTTATCTTTGCACCAAAGTAATCTTTTTTTTAATAAAACGAATACATTTGTTAAATCATATATAAAAAGGTGAATAACCCTAAAAATCATACCAAAACTGCTACTATTGACCTTAGTGATGAAGAATTATTTGAATATTATAAAAATTCTCATAATTCGGAATATATGGGGCAATTATTTACTCGTTATACACATCTCGTTTATGGGTCTTGCCTTAAATATCTAAAGAATAGTGAATCGGCCGAAGAAGCGGTTATGGAGATATTTGAAAAAATTCTCTTTAATGCTCACAAATATAAGGTTGAATTTTTTAAATCCTGGCTTTTTATTGTTACCAAGAATCATTGTTTTCAGAAACTCAAGCAAAGTAATAAATCCATTGAGTTGAATTCGGCGGAAAATTCGCTGGATTTTATGGAATATCAACCGGATGTTTATCTTAATGATGAAAACGATTTGGAAAAGGATAAAACAAAACACTTAGTACCTGCTTTGGAAAAGCTGAAAGGTGAGCAAAAGCAGTGTGTAGAGTTATTTTATCTCGAAGGAAAATCGTATAAAGAGATTTCGGATGAAACTGGTTTTACGATAAAAAGTGTAAAAAGCTACATCCAGAATGGTAAAAGAAATTTAAAAAAAATATTAAGCACCATCAGGATGCTTTTTTTATAAGAAAATGACGAATCAAAAGGCATATATAGAACTCAGTAAAGGCAAGTGTATTGGTTTTAAGCAAATGCAGAATTATTTGCAGGGCAAACTTTCGGCTAAGGAAAAGTATGCGATTGAAAAGCATTTGCTCGATTGCGAATTTTGCTCCGAAGCCTTTGAAAGTTTTACTAAATACGGAACTTTAGAAGAACATTTTAGCAAAGTAGAAAACCTTAATCATAAAATTATTGCAAAATCCGCTGAAACAAAAAATTTAATCTCTAAAAAAAAGAAATTTCCTTTTGCTTATCCCATTGCTGCTGCTGTAGCTCTAATTTTTGGAATTAGTTACTTTTTTATTTTGGGAAATAAACGGGCAAGTAAGGCTGAATTTGCCGAGCAAAGAAAGGAAACGAAAGTTTTGGATAGTTTGAAGGATACGGCTAAAATTCTACCGCTGGTGAAAGAAAATAATCTGGCTCAGGAAAAAAAGGATACAACTACAAGTAAAGAGAAAACGCGTTCCTTAGAATCAACAGATCGAAAACATGATTTGGTGGCTGATAAGGAAAAAACAAAGCAAAATCAGAATATAGAAGCAGATGTAAATAGCGCTGAAGACAATCAAACAGATATTGCTTATCAGGATAATACCCAAGCGGATAAAAATGCAGCCGAAGAATCGGAATCTTATGAAAATAATGGTATAGCCACTACTCGTTCGGCCTTTTCGGATAAGGAAGAGAAGAATAATACACAAGTTAGAAAATCGAAAACAGAAAAAACAGCCAATACGGCAGAAATGCTTAAATTATTAGATATTAAAGTTAGCCAAAAAGACTATTCTAAAGCTTTAAATTTAATTTACCAACTGGAACATTGTAAAGATAAAGAAAAGCTAAAAAAACGCTTAATTTTAACCCGAGCACGTATTTTTGCAGCTCAGATGAATAAACAAGTAGCGGTGAATTATTTAAACTCTGTTAAAGAGACAAAAATTACCCAATCCAAAGAATATCTGAAACTATTAGATAGTTTGCAACACTAATTTTTTTCATTATCTTTAGCAGATATTAAATTTTGCTAAAGATAATGAAAAAAGCTTTGGGGATAAATATCTCAACCAAATTTGTTTATACAGCGATTGTAGAACAAACAAAAAAAGCCTATCGGCTTTCTGATTTTTTTCCAGTTCGTATTCCTTATATTCTTCCTACTTCTGCACGATTACATTACATTCGTACTTTTATTCTTGATATAATTTATACCTCCGAAATAAACTTTATTGCCATTCGTATGGCCGATAGGCAATCCTCCCGAATCTCGTATGAAAGAATTGAAACAGAAGGAGTTTTAAACGAACTAAGTATTCAGGCTCCTACCGAATATTCGTTGGCTGGCACCCTCAAGGATTTTGCCGAAATTCTTGGTATTAGAGATAATATAAATAACTATATAGATGGAAAAATAGATTATCTAGCTATTAAAAATTGGTATTTATGCCCAAATACAGAAACTAAAGAGGCAGTGATTGGTGCAAGGGCTGTTTTTAATAAATATTTGTAAATAGACTTTAAATCAATAGAAAATGGCATTAAAAAAATTGAGTGATAGACTTTTAAATAAACATGAGGCCTATATTCGTTTCCAAAAAATCAAACGAATAGGTAAAGAAGGATATAATTCAATGGTATTTATTGCTAAAGATTTGCAGTTGAATACAGAAATTGCCGTAAAACAGATTCCTATCGAATATTTCGATTCGGCAAGTACTTACTATAATGAAGCTTCTTTATTGCAAATGAGCCGGCATCCGCACATTGTTTCGGTAAAATATGCGGGTAGGGATAAAGATTATGTCTATATTGCTATGCCTTTATATAAAAAAGGCTCATTGGAACGAATTCTAAACAATGAACACCTAACAGTCAGACAAGCAGTAAGTTATGCTTTTGATTTTTTGCTTGGAATTAATTATCTACATCGGCACAATATTATCCATTTAGATATAAAGCCGGCTAATATATTGATTTCTAATTCAGGAGAAGCTTTAATATCTGACTTTGGGCTGGCAAAAAGTCTAAATGAAAAAAAAATTCGATTAGATAATTATTATGCCATACAAATGCCACCGGAGATTTACGATAAAGACCAAAAGCTCTCTTTTCAGACTGATATTTTTCAAATAGGTATGACTCTCTATCGGATGGTAAATGGGAATCGGGTGCTAAAAAGCCAGTTTCGTAAATATGTTAGCGATGAGCAGGGGTATTATAAAAAAGAATTGTTGATAAAAGCTATTCGGGAAGGGAAATACCCCAAACGAGATACCTATCTACCCCATGTGCCTCGAAAATTACGTTCTGTAATCAATAAATGCCTTTCTACAAATCCTGAAAAGCGTTATAGAAGTGTAGCTGAGTTGATGAATAATTTAGCGCGGGTTATCGAGCAACCGGATATTGTCTATACCTACAAATTAGGCAAGCATAATAAGCAATTTTGGCAAATAGAAAAGAAGTATTATACGGATATTTTTGAATTGGTTCATTCGGAAAAAATGTGTTCACTCCTTGCCTACCGAATAGACTTAAAGACGAAGACGAAAACAATTCGCTTAAATAAAGATTTTAATTTTAATAATTTAAGTGTTGAAGAAGCTTATGCCTTGCTAAACAGAATTTTTAATAAATACTATTAAGCAATGGTGAATTATTAATTCTGTTTGTCACTAAAGAATAATTTTTTATATAAAATACTAATTAAGCATTTTTTTGTTGGAAATTCATTAATGGGTTCGGTCTAAAAAACGGTCAGACGGATAGATTTATTAAAACTGTAAAAATAGGCGGCTCACTTACAACTGATTAATGAATCTGTCCGACCGATTTCGATGCAAATTTACCTTTTTATACTGAACTCATTAATTGTGGATAATTTTTCTTAGTTATAAATTGTAATACCAAATACTCACATAATTCCAACAAAAAAAGACCATGTCAGAAAATCTCATGTAGTACTTTGTCTAAGTCTTTGTCTGTTACTGGTTTTGAAATAATCGCATCTACTCCAAGGTCTTTTGCTATGCTTAAATGAGTGGCGGCATTAATTTTTCCTC
>CAYQXT010000223.1:0-6699 GCA_964421365.1 uncultured Bacteroidaceae bacterium | reverse complement strand
AGGACGCCAAACTTTTATATTTTTGGGATCAAGATATTCCACTTTATAAAAATGAATTAAGGCTTCTTCGTATTTTTTCATTTCCAGATAACAGCGACCTAATTGAGCCTGAACATTCAAATTCTCAGAATCAATATCTTGTAACAAAGAATAATACTTGAGTGCTCTTTTGGGTTTTTTAAGTTTTAAATAGCAAAAACCAATTTTCCGGCTGGTCCATTCATTTTCATGTTCGAAAAGTTCGGCTTTGAGATAAAAAGTTAGCGCCGTTTTAAAATTTCGTTGTTTTTGGAAGGCAAAACCGGTTTTCTGATATATTTCCTGCGAACTCTCACCCTGAGCTATCAACTGCTCGAAAACTTCGGCTGCTTTAACAAAATCTTGTTTCTCAAAATAAAACTGGGCAATATGATACAGGCTCTCCTTTCCTTGAGTAAGCATACGGAAAAAATATTTATCATAGAGTTTTAACTCATCCGTAAATAAATCGGTGAAAAAATTCCGGTTCGGGCTTAATTTAAAAAAGCGGTATAAATCCTGTATATAACGGGTAAATACATATCTAACCTGTTCTTCGGTATTACTCAGTTTTTCCGTTTCATTGAGTTCGTTTATTTGTTCAAATTCTGCCATCATTAAATTCCCCATCATCTGCATTTGCTGGGGTGGTATGTTACTCAGATTAAAACAAAATGAATATTTGTCGGAATTACACATAATCGGAATAGCTTCTAAAGCATTCAGAAAATTATCTCCGATTTTTTCTTTATCAATAAGTTCAAAAGCCCTTTGTAACTCCATATTCTGTTTATAGAAAGGCAAAAACCAGTTGGATATTTCATAGAAAAAATCAAAATTTTTAAGAGCAGAAAAAGTACTCATAAAAACATCACTACCTTCCATCTGCATCATGGAAAGCTCACCCATGGTATCCATTAAGTCAGGAACATCGCTGAAAATATTTTCCCAGTCGGGATTTCCATCTTCTATAAAATCATCGCCAAGAATATTATCTAAGTCTAGATTTTCTACAATTTTAGGGCCTATTCTAGAAATTTCGGGTAAAACCTCATCTTGTAATTTCTTGCTTATTTTCTCTGTTTCCTGAGTCCGAATGATTTGGATAGCAATTTTTTCAATGGAACTAGCCACTTTTGGATTTTCCCAGCTACGAAGGCGAGCATCCAAATCGGCATAAATACGAATTCGTTTGTCGTAGCGATTTAGTGCAAACACGATACCGACAAGAGCGCGTTCCCATATTTTTTCTTCCCCTACATCAATAAAATCTATCAACACAAAAAATTTAGGCACATCAAAATTTTGAAGCAAACTGAGTGTTACTGCCGAAACTATAAGAGATTTTTCGTACCAGATTAAATTTTGAGAACCAATAATTTTATTTAAAATTATTTTTTCGTTCTCTCCATAATGGTTCGCCAACCAAAACCGGAAGAAAAAAGAATTCAAAAGTTTCATCCGTTCTGGCGAATCCTGCGCCAGACTTTCTAATCGACTCAAATGTTCATTTAATTGATCGAGATTGAATTCTAAAAATATTGTATAGCTTTCATGAAATTGCAAATTAGGAATTTCGGTACTTTTACTATATATATTCTGCTTTAGCTCATCGGCCAGACTTAAAATATTTTTTTTCAATCTTTTTACCAGAACCGGACGCTCAGGGTCTTTAACTCCTTTGGCAAAGTACTTTAAAATAAGATGGTAATTTTCCTGTAGATGGTTATACTTGTCCCGATAATCTCCGCTTATTGATGGCTCTACTAAATGTGATAAGAGTTCCAATGCTTCACGAAAATTATTATCTTCTACATAATCAGCTATATGATAAATTATTTTATCTAATTTCTCTTTATTCATCTGGGCTATGATTTTAGGACAAAAGTAAATAAATAATTGAGAAAGTAAGTGGTAAATTATTCAATAATAAGCAATTTTTTTCTTAAATTTGGAAGAAAAATAAGCGATGGATATTAAACAAAATAATAACTTTAAAAGAATCTTCCCTTTGGAGGTCTTTAGCTACCAAATTCCTTCGGATGAGGAAGTTCATTTTAATAAAATCAGTAACTTGATAGTACGGTATCTTGGCTATGCCAAAGCCATGGAATATGTTCCCAAAAGCATGGCTAAAGCAATGGCTTTCAAAAATATAGAGCTTAGTCTATTTGAAAATCTTTTTAAAATATATTTTCCAGAGTCTCAAATAAATGAAAAAGATATTGATAAGCTGACTAATATTCTGAATGTAGAATTTGCAAAATCTAAATTTTCTAAAATATTAAAAGCCTGTGTAACTGGCGATTTACTCTCGTGTAATATTTTTATCCCACAAAATGCGGTGTCTCATCTTTATGCCGTTGCTTATTGTATAGATAAGCATCTTAAATCTGGTAAAAATCTCAATGAATTCAACCCTAATAACTATCAACAAGATTATAAAGAATTCTACGAACGTGGAAATCTTTACTCTAAGGAAATATAAAAATAAGGGTGAATAGTAAATTCAAAATTACTGAGTTATCACTAATCACCTAGATTTAATATCTAAAGTACTATGCCAATCTCTTTATATACCATATTTTGATTACTAACTTTTATAGAGACAAAAAAATTCGCCATTGCTATCTAAGGCCTTCGCCAGGAGCCTGATTTCCAAGTAATATATTTTGCTCTTTGAAGGTTTTTTTCAGCGATCTTATTATGGGAGTTTTGGGATTAAAGGGGTCGCCTGCGTATATCCAACCCGGGCGTTCGATAATAATTTTTTTCAAAACAGGAAGCTCTTTTAGCCATTCTTCGTTTGTTCTATGAATAAAAAAAATCACTGTTTTCGGAAGTTTTTGATGGAGTTTCACTATCTCTTTAATAGATATTGTTCCGTCAATACTTACAAAGATATAATTTTTCAGCTTTGCTTTTGCTACTGAATGCGCATAGCTAAACGTATTATCTTTCCCCCATGATTTGTGTTCTACCTGAGGAAAATTATTAAAATATTGGGTGTGAGTGATAACTAAATAATCAGTATTCCCGTTTCTAATGTTCATATTCTGGATGCTATAATACGGAAAAGCCCAATGAAAATTAAATTGAGCCTGTATGCTGCCCGAACACAATATTAGGACTAAGGGTAAAATCTTTTTAAACATTTTTTATTTTTTAGGAACAATAAAGGGATTATCAAAATAAAACATTTTTTTTATTCTAATCAAATTTTCTGCTTTGCTTACCGTTCGGTACAAATAAATATCGCCTTTGAAAATAATAAATATAGTTAGAGTTTCAAGAAATTTATAATCTCGTTGATTTATTTTTCCTGCATGATACAAATATTTCGGAAAATTACTATAAAAAAGGCTATAAGCTCCAATCTGTATTTCTACATTCTCATTAATCGAAATTTCTTTTTCCTCATCCCATGCACGCTGCATTAGTCTATTTTTAAGCTCGGAGAGGCTCTTTTTTGTATTTTGTGTTTGGATATAATCTTGTAATTTTTCAGTACTGATTATGCCCACACTATCTACTTCATCTACTGGATTTTTGGCTGAAACAAACCTGCTCGTGTCGGCAAAAAAGCCATAAAATACTACGATATCTTTATCATCAGACTTTATGATTTTGCCAATGATTTCATCTTTTCTTTCGGCAGTAAAAAGACCTGAGTTTTCGGCTATTCTTACTTTTATTTTCTGTTTTGCCTTTTGGGTAAGAACGCCATCAACAGCAGAACTTGAATCTATTCCCAAATAAGTGGCCTCTTTTAAATTCAGTGTTAGCCCATACTTGTAGTTTTCATCCAGAAAAACAAAACTAAAGCTTACTATTCCATCCGTTTTTTTGATTTTTGATTTTATTTCGTTTTTTCGCTCTTTTGTAAATTTGTTCGATGTTTTGTTTAGATTTTCTACTATTTTCTGCTTTGCTTTTTGAGTCAGAACGCCATCAACAGTAGAATTTGAGTCTATTCCTAAATATGTGGCTTCTTTTGTGCTGAATGTCAATCCTTGCTTATAATCATTATCGAGGAATACAAACGTAAAGCTGACAATACCACTTGATTCCGGTGTATGCAAAACAATCAGCTTTCCTTTTTTCAGGAAAACGAATAGACTGTCGTTAAACGAAATGCTTTGAGCATCAAAATCCATAGAATCTAGGCGATTTTCTTTCCATGAATATATTATAGATTGTTTGGAATGCACAGAAACGGCGTCAAAGTATAGGGTAGAATCTACATGCCACAAGTTAATTAAATTTTTGTTCTGCAATTCTTTAATTTGGATTTTTTCTATTTTCCTTTTCGTTCTGTGATAAATTTGAAATAAGCCGGAAAAATCACTTGTAAACCAGATATCCTCTTTATTTAATGCAATAAAATCCCGTTCATTATTCAGGCTCTGAACTTTGGGGATATTGGCCTTTCCGCCCGGTACAATGCTGCCAATTTTACCATCGCCGGCATAAAAAGTCCCCGACTTCCCCATATAATCAATAACCCAGCTCTCTCCATTAAATTTATAACGGACAAATAGTTGTATGTCCTGCCTGGTACTCAACACTGTACTCATTATTTGGCCTTTAAACAAAGCCGCTTTTTGAAAAATGGCTAAAAAAGGAAGCCTCGCCACATTCATAGTATCGCCTTTTGCAAGTCTTGCTATCTTATTGCTTTGTTGTGCGTTTGCAAAAAAACAAGTCAAAAGGCTAATGATGAGTAGTAAGGTTTTCATAAGTTTAACTTTTGAGGCTTCCACTCATACGCACCATATACACCGTAGTTTGTTGTTAAATTATTTGGTTCGTAAATTATTCCGAGACTTAACCAAGAGTAAGGTCTTAAACCCAGTTCAAAAGATAATTTATTTTGCAGATTAGACCGCATATATATATAGTTTTGTTTAAAAGCAACTAAAAATCCGGCATATAATTGGTTTTGGTCAAAATTTATCAGATCAAAAGCTTGTACAGGTAAACGAAATTCCCAGTTTTGATAATCGAATTCAAAGCCAAGTGTAACATCTAATTTTTGGTTTTCATAATTCAGATATTGATTATCCGGTACAAAATATTTTTCAAAAAGAGCAATTGTCCAGAAGTATTTATGCAATATGCCGAGCGATGTGTTTAATCCAAAACTATTAAACTGCTTATATTGCAAGAGGGCATCCGCACTATTCCCTACTTGTATCGCCTTATTAACCTCAAATTGTGAGAAATTACCATTTATACCGGCTATTAAATTCCAGCTTTCAAATAGATTTAATTGCCAGCCCAAACCCAAATTCGCTTTTAATTCACGATCTCCGGAAATTGATTTTTTTTGGAGTTTACTTTCTATAGCAAGAGTCTGAACAGCCGATGCATAAAAAGGGGCATGTATTTGTAAAAAGGTATTTTTAAATCCATTTCCATAGCCATCGTTTTTATGCTCTAAGGTTATATTACCCTCATTATGATAAAATTGAGATAAAATAAAATTATGCTCTAATTCTATTTGTCCCATTGAATTTGTGGAAATAAATATCGAATATACAATTATAAGGAATATTTTAGTTTTCATATTTTTATTAGCTTATCCGTTTTGAGGTTCATTTTTCTTCCGTATAAAATACCATTCTGTGTTCATATACAGGTTGCAATATGATGGGTGATAGTCGCAATAGCAATTACATATACGAGATCATAGAATAATTCCAACCAGCTGATTTCCCTTTCTTTAAATTTAATAAAATTTTTTTTAGAAGCTCCCCACCAATTCATGCTATTTATATTTTATTTCATTTGTATTACTCTTTTTTATACAAACCTTCCTCATCAAAACTATTAGTTTTACCGAACTAATTTTATTATTTCTTTCACCTGTTTAGGAGAAATATTCATATAGACCGGATAACTTATCGTTCCAACAATAAGATAATAAGCAGGTTTTGCAATAGCACCAGTAATAGTATTCATTCCGTCCCAAAGGTTCGTTCCATCAAAAATTTTCCGACTACTTAAGCGATTCATTCTTAAATCGCGGTAAGTATAAACCTCTATTCCGATACTGGTTCCTTCGGGCACTTTGGGAATCCAAACGTCATTAATGCCATCGCCGTTGGGAGAAAAGGCATCCGAAAATTGAAAGCAGGCTTTAGTAGAGTTCGGAATGGTAATATCTTTCTGCACAGAACAAGCCCTACTATCCGTTAATTCTATCCGGTGATATCCTGCCGCTAAGTTTTTTATACTATCTTGAACCCCATAAGGCAGTGTATCAACAAAAATGGAGACAATATTGGCTGGAAATGAAATTAAAGCCAGCCCATCATCACTCTGTGAACAAGTGGGTGGCTTAATTTCTGAGAAAAAAACTTCTACCGACCAGTTCGTTTCCTTTTGCACCGATTTTTGAATTTTTGTGACTGCTAAACCATTGTATAAAGTAAAAATCTGGTCGCCAAAATTTGTTGAAATCAGAGCAGTATCATTAATAAAAGAGTAACTAATTCCGTTCGAGATACTATCAATCAGTCCCCGGTCGGTAGTGATTAAAATTTCGGCATCTGTACTGTCGCACCAACGGGCAAACTTGGTTTGTGTCAATTCATAATTGGGAAAAGGTAAACTTTCTACATTTAGTTGTTTCTCCCAAACGAAATTGCCAGAACTTAGCTTTATGGTATTTAAACC
>CAYQXT010000222.1:0-6702 GCA_964421365.1 uncultured Bacteroidaceae bacterium | reverse complement strand
TAACCTATTATCTACTTAATAGCTGGAAAAAAAATGAACGACTAAAAGGGAAAGAATATATAGTAAAAACCATTGTAACCACCGAGTTAATAGCTGAAATTGCAAAAGACTTAGGTATAGAATATTATGATGTCTTAACCGGTTTTAAATTTATTGCTGGGATAATGCTCGAAAATGAAAACAAGAAAACCTTTATATTTGGTGGCGAAGAGAGCTACGGATATCTTGCCGGAGATTTTGTTCGAGATAAAGATGCTGTTATGGCTTGTGCCCTGATTGCAGAAACTGCCGCCTGGGCAAAATCTAAGGGTAAATCCTTGTGGGATGTTTTAATGGAAATCTACCTGAAGTATGGCTATTATCAGGAAGCACTAATTAATGTAGTAAAAAAGGGAAAAGAAGGGGCAGAAGAAATTCTCCAGAGGATGGAAACTTATCGGAAAAATCCACCAACTGAACTGGCTGATTCTAAAGTAAAAATTCTCAAAGATTATCAATCTCAAATATCCAAAGACACGGAAACAGGCAAAGAAGAAACAATTATACTGCCAAAATCAAACGTTCTGCAGTTCATTACAGCAGATGGAACAAAGATTTCGGTACGCCCAAGCGGAACAGAACCAAAGATAAAATTCTATATCAGTGTAAAAATTGAAGGTCAAAATTTGAGTTTTGAAGAGAAACAGGCTCTTGCTAGCAAAAAAATTGAACAAATAAAAGCAGATTTAAACTTAAAGTAAAAAAAGAATTGAGATAAAAGACTTAACTACGAGCATCATTAAATAATGAAAACAAGAAGATATAGTACTGAAAATTTTCCACTTAAAAATCACTATGAAGCATAAAAAAATTTAGAAAAATTTTCACTAAATATACTTAAATGACTTATCTTATTAAAAATCATTATCTTCTAATATGTTATCTATGTGGTTAATATTAAAATATAATCAGATAAAAATGAAAATTTAAAAATAAAAAAAATGAAACATATAACAATCCTTCTAATCAGTATTATATTTCTTAGCTCATGCGATCAGCTAATGAAAGTAGCCAACCAAGCCGCCAAAGACTATCAAAATGGAGGCAGTGCAGGCCAGTTAACAAAAGAACAAGTTGCCGATGGCCTAAAAACAGCCCTGAAAGTAGGAACTGAAAATTCGGTAAACTTGCTGCACGGTGCAAATGGTTATTTTGCCGATCAGGCAGTAAAAATTCTACTACCAAAAGAGGCCGAAGATTTACTACTAAAAGCAAAAAATAATTCTTTTGCAAAAAAATTAGGTTTGGATAATCAAATCCAAAAAATGCAGAACGATGTAATTTTGCGCGTTAACCGAGCAGCTGAAGATGCCGCTGTCGAGGCCAAACCAATATTTGTTAATGCCATTACATCGTTAAATCTGAGTCAGGCATGGGATATCCTAAAAGGTCGCAATCCTCTGGCAAGCAGTAATAGCAATAGCTCAATGATGCAAGGCACAAAAGCCATTGCAGCTTTCGATTCTTCTGCCGCCACACACTATTTAAAATCAGCCACTTATAGTCAATTAAAGATAGCCTTTAAGCCCAAAATTGATAATTCGCTGAATAAAAAATTAGTAGGCAATATCTCCACCAATCAGGCCTGGACAAAGCTGATTACACTCTATAATAAAGTAGCACCCTATATTGGTGGACAAAAATTAAATCCGTCACTCTCAGACTATGTAACCCAAAAAGCACTCGATGGATTATTCCTTAAAGTAGCCGGTGTAGAACGTGAGATAAGAAGGAATCCTGGCGTGTGGGCTAAAAAAGCCGCTCAGGCAATTCTCGAAAAAGTATTCGGTAAATAATAATGAATGTACAAGAAAGTATTTCAGATACATATTATAATTAATTGAAAATTAAAATATTCGTGCATCGTGGCAATTTTTTTCAACTTTATGAACAGACACTAATTAACAATTTAACAATAAATCTAAAAGAATTTCGTTCCTAAGAACAAACTTATGCTTAAAAAATTTACACTAATCTTCGTATTGTTCTCTTTATTGGGATTTTCTTGTTCCGACTTATTAAATAATGTTAATGTTCCCGATTCCCTTACGAAAGAACAAGTAATCGAAGGGCTGAAAACGGCATTAAAAGTAGGCACAGACACCACAACCGTCAGCTTGCATCAAACAGATAGTTATTTCAGAGATGCTTTAATTAAAATTTTATTACCCAAAGATGCACAGAATGTGCTGGATTTTGCCATGAATAATTCTTACGTCCAAGCACTTGGTATAGATGTCTTGCTCAAAAACCAGATAGACGAAGTAGTTCTGCGTATGAACCGTACGGCCGAAGATGCAGCACAAGAAGCAAAACCAATTTTTAGTGATGCCATCTTAAACCTAAGCATCGATCAAGCCTGGGATATACTAAACGGAAGCAATCCCTTAGATAGTACAGATACCAAAAGGACAGAAGTCTTTGACTCCGCAGCCGCCACCCACTACCTGTATTCAGCCACTTTCAGACAACTAAAGACAGCGTATAAGCCAAAAATTGATAATGCACTGAGTAAAGAATTAGTGGCCGGCATTTCGACTAAGGATGCGTGGAAAAAACTCACCGATTTATACAATCCGGTAGCTTCAACTTTAGGCCAAAAGGAACTCGATCCCAGTTTAAGTACCTTTGTTACTGAGCGTGCTTTGGATGGATTATTCTTAAAAGTCGCCGGCATTGAAAGAGACATAAGAAAAAATCCGGTGGTGTGGGCACTTCAGACAGCACAGGACATTCTCGAAAAAGTATTTGGGAGTCAATCCACAGGAAATTCAGGAAAATAAAATAAAAAAATCTCGTTTTTTCGAGATTTTTTTTTTATTCTTTTGTATTTTTTGTATTTTGCTTTAAAATATGCCTTTGTGCACATTTAGTACTTCGTTAAACCCGGCCAAAGTTTTAATAGAAAAAGTTAAAATAATGATACTCAATAAAATAAATATTAATTCAGTACCTTAACAATGTTTTTATTTTCACATATTTACAAAATATGCGTGAGAGCAATTGATTACAATTATTTTATATAAGATAGAAACTTAGTATTAATAGAAATAATAATAAAATGATAACAAGTATAGCATTGTCTTTGGCACCGGTTTTAATTATCGCACTATATCTTTATTCTCGTGATAAATATGAAAAAGAACCCTTTAGTATGCTTATGAAAGCCATGATTGGTGGCATTATCATTATTATTCCAGCTATATTAATTGAACTTTGGTTAGGAAATCTTGCCGTTGATTTTTTCCCTCTTCGCGAAATACAAGGACAATACGACTTTAAATTTATAGGGAATGCCTCCGAATTGGTGTATTACAATTTATATCAATCTTTTGCAGTAGCCTCTTTTACCGAAGAGACACTCAAAATTCTTATTTTCTTTCTGATAATATGGAAAAATAAAAATTTTAACGAATTTTTCGATGGAATTATTTACGCTTCTTATATTGCCTTGGGCTTTGCTGCTGTTGAGAACATTTTTTATGTTCTTCAGATGGGACAAGGAACCGGCGTTTTGAGAGCTTTTACGGCTGTTCCCGGTCATGCCCTTTTTGGAGTTACCATGGGTTACTATCTCGGTCTGGCCAAATTCAACACGAAAAAAGCCTATTATATTTTCATGGCTATTTTAATGCCGATTCTTTTACATGGGGTTTATGATTTTATACTGATTTCCAACAAAACCATTTATCTCCTGCTCTTTATTCCTTTTGTAATCCTATTATGGGTTCTGGGATTTCAGAAAATGAAGAAGCATTCGGAAAATTCTATATTTAATCCAAAAAATAGTCAGAAAATTTGATTTCATAAAGAATTGGAAGTATGGAGTCAGGAGTCAGAAATTGGCTCTTGTAGAACAACATTAGCGAAGGTTTTGCTGTTAGTCAAAGTTTTTAACTTGACTCTCATAAAAAGAATCAATACTTTTTTTTGCTTTTATTAAAATTTATAATGATAAAACAAAATATGTCATCCCTGCCTTGGAAAAATGTTTACCTTTGCAACAGAAACTAAAAATTATACCGTGCCGGTATCGCATTTTGTATGCTTACTTTTGTTCATTTCAGAGCATCAGTAAGTTATCAGAAAGCATTTACAAACAAAGTCATACACTTGTAATAGGCGAAAGTAATGACACCAATGGCTGGCAAAAACTTAGTGGTCTCCGTTAAGCTAAAGCTATTAAAAAGCCAGAAGCATTGGGCAGTCGGTTCTACCGCCATCCTATTATTTTTGCAGATATCTGCCCGCTCTTAAAAATAATCAACTTATATTTTATTAAAAAATGATTAAATTTGAGAATGATACATGTAATATACAGGCAAAGCCATTGAAGATATTGCGAACAAGGCAGAAGCCTCATAATCGAACGGTAAGGCAGCCATTTTACACCATAATTTTCCTCGTTTAGTAATGGAGAATCAAATTTCATATCCATTAAATTACCTGTTTCTAAAGATTATTTACGCAAAGAAGGTCTGGGCGAAAAATTCATCAACTATATGCAAAAAAGAGAAGGATTTGTAGCAGATTAGGCTATAAGTATAAAAAATAAAGCTAAAACTAATGTTAAAGTTAAAACATTTGTTTAAAAATAGAATTTATTATCTTGCTTGGTAGTAATCAAGCAATGGTTCATAAGCCCGTTCTTTTTAATCAGGCAATCCTTAAAGTTATCCCTAAAATAGGACTTTGAGCTATTGCCCACGTCCCCTATCGACAAACAAAATTCACCATTGCTTATCATCCTATAGGCTAAATCCGAAATTAAAACCAAAATAAATCTTTATATAAGGGATAATAATATCAAAATCATCCTGTTTTTCAATCTTGTTGGATTCCACCCAATATACCCAATGCCTTTTAGTTCCTAAACCTATCCAAAAATCGGCAGCAGAATTACCAACAACTTTCTGATTACCAACAATAATTCCATAATCTAAGTACCTAAATTCGTTGTAATAATTTTGTTTTCCATAAAAATCAGTATATAACTTTGCTTTAGAAAAAGAAAAATGTGGAGCTATATAAAATCCCCACGGCCTTTGCTGCTTATTCTTAAAATAAAAGCGGTAATCAAATTGTAATCTAAATCCGGTAACCAAAATTTTAGACTGATATTGTGAAGTACTATCGCTCATCTCCAGCAAAGTAAGTAACATACTCTTACCCAAATAAGAAGCCCCTACCAAAAGCGATTGCTTAGGTAAAACCAAAGTTTCGTAAACTAGACGATACTCTGCAGTATAAGGAATTGGCCCCCATAAAACAGCCAGAGGATTCGTTTTAATAAGCGAACCCGATTGAGAGACATCAATTTCCTTAGGCGGCAATTTATTAAACTGACCCCAAAGAGGTAAAGTACTTATAATAAGAATAAATATAAATCCGATTTTTCTCATTCTTTAATCTTTTCATACCTAATTTACCCCAAATTTAATGCAATTTTTGGTATTTTAGATATTTTCCATTTATCAGATAATACTTTTGCTAAAAAAATCAGTCTAAAATTTTTAAATCTAAGCGAATTGAAAGTGCATTTGTATAAAATACAAAAAAAACATAAATTAGAGTCGTAAGAGTTACGTCAATTTACCCGTTCTCAGCAAGCAAAAAACAACTTCATTGTAACAAAATAATAACTAATTCGTCTTAGAGTAAAGCAAAAATAGTATGAAACAATTATTAGTTCAAACAAATAATCTAAATTTCTCATATTCAAAATCAAATATTGATATTCAAAATTTGAACTTAGAAATCGAAAAATCAAGTATTTATGGTTTTTTGGGTCCCAATGGTGCCGGTAAAACGACAACGATAAAATTACTGCTGGGTTTATTAAAAAAACAGTCTGGCAACATTCAACTATTTGGAAAGTCATTTTCAAACAATAGAATTAAAAGTTTAGCAAAAATAGGCGCTTTGATAGAAAATCCATCCTTATATGGGCATCTAACGGCGAAAGAAAATTTAATAATAGCCTCAAATTATAGAGGGAATATTCCAAAAAGCAGAATAGCAGAAGTATTAGAAATTGTAAAACTCTCTTACACAAAAAATAAAACAATAAAACAATTTTCTTTAGGCATGAAACAGCGTTTGGGCTTAGCAATTGCATTATTAGCAAAGCCCGAACTTCTTATTTTAGATGAACCTACAAACGGTTTAGACCCTAAAGGGATTATTGAAATGAGAGAATTAATTAAATACTAAATATGGAACAAGCATTTTTATTTCAAGTCACTTATTAAGCGAAATAGAGAAAACCTGTTCTCACGTTGGAATTATAAGAAGCGGGAAAATGCTATTTCAAGATACAATAAAAGCATTAAAAGCAACCCAAAGGGACAAACTAGAGATAGAAATAGAAACTGATAATAATCGGAATACTATAAATGTTGCGAATAAACTATCTCTAAATGCTCTAATTGTTGAAGATAATTTAATTACTACAACTATTGAAAACAGGAATGTAATACCGATTCTTATTGATGAACTTAGAAAAAACCAAATAAAAATTTATCAAATAAAAATAAAAGATAATCTTGAAGAACTTTTTTTATCATTAACTAAAAACTAAAACCAATGAATGAAATGACATCGTATTATATAAGTATAAAAAATGAAATATTTAAACTTAAAAGAACGTTTATCTTTTGGCTC
>CAYQXT010000221.1:0-6704 GCA_964421365.1 uncultured Bacteroidaceae bacterium | reverse complement strand
TATTAGAAGGCGACAAAATAGAATATCATGCCCTTTGGGAATTTGTTTTATTGGGTTTACAATATCGCTTTCAAAATCACTTAGAACTTTTTACCGAAAGTACTTACAGTCAAACGGCTCTACTGCGTATAGGGCTTACTTATGCTTTTTAATCTGAATTTTCTGCCAAACATCGTCTAAATTTCAACAAAAAAAGCCAAATTATTTTTTGAGGGTGAAAATTATTTTCTCATTTATAAAATAGCTAAATTTACGCCAAAATTTTAGCCATGAAGAAAAAGAATGTAGCAGTTGTAGCCGGCGGATACTCATCAGAGTACGTTGTTTCGCTGAAATCGGCCGAAGAGATAACCCAAAATATAGACAGAGAACGCTATACGGTCTATATGGTTTTAATTAACCAAGATGGCTGGGAAGTACAAAGCGATACCGCTTGTGGAATTCCTATCAACAAAAATGATTTTAGCTTTAGCCTGAATAACCAGAAAACCAAATTTGCTGTCGTTTATATGTCCATTCATGGCACTCCGGGCGAAGACGGTAAGCTACAAGCCTATTTCGAGATACTAAATATTCCTGTAACAACCGGAAATACACTATCGATGGCGCTGAGCTTTGACAAATTCTACTGTAATCAGTTTTTGAAAGCACAAAATATAGTACTGGCCGACTCTTTGCGCATCCAAAAAGGAAAAACGTACGACCGCCAAAAGATAATCGCACAAATAGGCTTACCCCTATTTGTGCAACCGGCCAACGCAGGTTCCAGTTTTGGAATTTCCAAAGTAAAATCAGCCGATGAACTGCCACAAGCCATTGATCAGGCATTTAAAGAAAGTCCTGACGTACTAATCGAACAATTTATTAAAGGTAGAGAATTTTCCGTTGGGATATTTATTTCAAATCAGGAAGAAATTGCCCTGCCGGTAACCGAAATTATCAGCAAAACCGATTTTTTTGATTATGCAGCCAAATATACCCCCAGTTTAGCCGATGAAATAACCCCCGCAGAAATTCCTCAGGAAATAGCTAAAGAAATTCAAAAAAGAGCTATGACTGTTTACAAATTATTAAATATAAAAGGAATAACCCGTATAGATTTTATCTGGACAGGCGAAGAGATTTATTTTTTAGAAATAAATACTGTGCCGGGAATGAGCAAAGAGAGTATTGCCCCCAAGCAAATCAGAACAGCCGGTTATTCCCTCAAAGATTTCTATACTAAGGCAATAGAACAAGCCTTAAATAATGGTTAATTGAGATTTGAGATTCAGGAACTAGAGAACTAGAGAACTAGAATTTGAGAATTCGGAATCCTACTCATAGAAGTGCGTTTTAATATGATTAGCGAAGGCTTCGCATAAAATGCAGTTGCGCAAGGGATTGCAGCGATACCCCGCCACCGTCCGAAGCCCAGCAAAACACGTAAAAAAGAGTGTAGCGTCTAGCGAAACTCCTTTTTTGCCGATGTTTTGCGGGCTGAGGCAAGGGGGAGTATAAGCGGAAAGCCCGCTCGTGCGCCCTAAAAATAATGGTGAATTATTAATGCCATTCTACAATTAGGAATTACAAGTTCTGAGTTCTCTGTTCAGTTCAAACTGGCCAGTGTAGTAAATTTTCTTTTAGGCTTAAGCTATTTCACCTCAGAAAAAAATCAATAAAAAAAAGGTATAATTAGATTTTTTTTGTACTTTTCCTCCTTAAATAAAACCCTTAGATTATGAAAAAATTAGCTTATTTTATCGTGGCATTGGCATTTTTTGCCGCATGCAAACCTATACAGAAACAAGAAACCGAACAAAGGCTTATGTATCCCAAAACGAAGAAAGTTGATACTGTTGATACGTATTTTGGCACTCAAGTGGCCGATCCATACCGCTGGTTAGAAAACGACCGCTCGGAAGAGACAAAAAAATGGGTAATAACCGAAAATAAACTCACACAAGATTATCTGAATAAAATCCCTTTTCGCCAGAAAATTGTCGATAGATTAAAAAAACTCTGGAATTATGAAAAATTTTCGGCTCCTTTTAAAAAAGCCGGTCGCTATTTCTTCTACAAAAATGATGGTTTGCAAAACCAATCGGTTCTATATTATCAAAATGGATTGAAAGACAGCGCCAAAGTATTAATAGACCCCAATAAATTATCCGACAATGGGACTGCCGCCTTGAGTACAATAAGCATCTCTAAAGATGGCAAATATGTGGCTTATGCCGTAGCCTATGGTGGCTCTGACTGGAACGAAATTTATGTGCGGAATATAGAAACCGGCGAGAACACCAAAGACCACCTGAAGTGGGTGAAATTTTCCGGTATCGCATGGTTTAAAGACGGATTTTTCTATGGCCGCTACGATAAACCTACGGGCAGTACTTTAAGTTCCAGAAACACCTCACAAAAAATATACTATCATCAAGTAGGCACCGAACAATCTGCCGACAAATTAATTTACAAAAATCCGGAAAATTTACAGCGTTTTTATTCACCAACTGTTACAGAAGACAAGCAATTTCTTATACTCTACGAATCAGAATCAACATCTGGCAATAATTTGCTTATAAAAAATCTGGCATTCAAGAAGGCTAAATTTGTAAAATTAGATAACAGTTTTAAGGCTGATTTTTCGGTTATCGACCATAAAAACAGCCAATTCTTTATTCTTACCAATTATGAAGCACCAAAATATAGGCTCGTGGTGCTGCCGGAAAATAAAATTGAATTAAGCGCATTAAAAGATTTAATTACGGAAAAAGAAGATGTTCTTTCCGGTGCCGATATTGCCGGCCAGCATCTAATAGTTGAATATATGCACGATGCACAGAGTAAGGTCTATTTTTATACGCTCAAAGGCGAGCAGCAATCGGAACTGGAACTACCAGGGATTGGCAGTGTGTCTGGAATTAGCGCCAATAAAGACGATAATTTCATGTTCTACTCTTTTACTTCATTTACAGAGCCTCCAACCATTTATAAATATTCTTACGCCTCTAAAAAAAGTGAAATTTTCAAACAGCCCCAATTAGATTTTCATCCAAATAATTATGAGACCAAACAAGTATTTTACAAAAGTAAAGATGGCACAAAAATACCGATGTTCATCACCTATAAAAAAGGGCTGAAATTGGATGGAAGTAATCCAACATTGTTATATGCCTACGGTGGCTTTAATATTAGCCTGATGCCCAGCTTCCGAATTCGCCGCCTAATTTGGTTAGAAAATGGGTATGTGTTTGCCCAACCCAACCTACGTGGGGGCGGTGAATATGGTGAAGAATGGCATAAAGCCGGTACTAAACTTCATAAACAGAATGTTTTTGATGATTTTATTGCCGCAGCCGAATATCTGATTACGAATAAATATACAAATCAGAAAAAATTAACCATTCACGGTGGCTCTAACGGTGGTTTATTAATCGGTGCAGTAACGAATCAGCGTCCTGATTTATTTGCCGTAGCTTTGCCCGCAGTTGGCGTTATGGATATGCTTCGCTATCACAAGTTTACTATTGGTTGGGCATGGGCTTCTGATTATGGAACCAGCGAGGATAGTAAAAAAATGTTTGATTATCTTTATTCCTATTCTCCGGTTCAGAATGTAAAAGCGAATATTGATTATCCTGCCATACTGGCTACTACCGGTGACCATGACGACCGAGTGGTTCCAGCCCATTCATTTAAATATATTGCTAGTTTGCAAGCCAAATATAAAGGGACAAATCCGGTGTTAATCCGCATAGAAACAATGGCCGGACATGGTGCCGGCAAACCTACGGATAAACAAATTCAGGAAATAGCGGATATCTGGTCTTTTGCCTTTTATAATATGGGAATTACCCCCAAATATTAAAAAAAAAATTAAAAATATCAAAATAAGAATTTAAAAATTAAAAATGGATTGCTACTTTTGGCCGTCCATTTTTTATGAAATAGAAACACATAAGTAACTCTGGAATGAATAAGAGAAAAGACTTAAAATATAAAATTCATTTCACAAACAATTGAATTAATGTATCGTATCAACAATGTTGAAGTGTAGATAGCACCTTCGAGCGTCTTTTTATGCAGCCTCAGTGTTGGACATGAATAGGAAAAAAATATGAATTACAAATTTATTGTCATAGAAGGAAATATAGGAGCAGGGAAAACCACTTTAGCCAAAGCGCTTGCCAAGAAATTAAACGGACGGTTAATATTAGAGCAATTTGCCGACAATCCATTTTTACCCAAATTTTACAAGGAACCGGATAAATACTCATTTCAGTTGGAATTATCTTTCATGATAGATCGCTATCATCAATTTACAAAAAAACTGATTAATCAGGATTTATTTAAGGAAATAACGATAGCTGATTATCACCTGATGAAATCACTCATTTTTGCGCAAACAACACTTAAGCACGATGAGTATAATCTATATCGTAAAATATTCAATATACTAAATCCTTCCCTACCAAAGCCGGATCTATATATTTATCTCTATGCCAAGCCCGAACGTTTACTAGAAAATATTCAAAAAAGAGGACGGGATTATGAACAGAATATATCGGCTGAATATCTAAAAAATATTCAAAAAAATTATTTTGATTATTTTAAGACACAGGAAGGAATAAAATTTGTAATCATAGATACCAACGAAATTGATTTTGTTGAAAATAGCGAAGATATGAGATTAATGGAAAGTTTTATTTTTGAGCGAGAATATGAATTTGGACTCAATAGGGTAATTCCCAGCCCCAAAAAATGTTAAAACACAATTTTATTACACAAAATTGTAAGCAAACTTTTTTAATCTTAAAAACATTTATAGATTTGCAAATGATTTAGTTGAAATGAACATAAATATTTATTAATTACTTGGAAATATGAAACAAATAAAAACTACTTTAGTCTTAATGCTGGCGGTAACAACATTATTGATGTACAGTTGCGGTGGTTTGGAGAAAATGGCCGAACAACCCTCGCCGGTTAGTTGGAGTGTAAAACCAGAAATACTGGAAATGCAAGCAGGAAGAGTCCCTGTACAAATTACAGTAAATTTTCCCGCCAAATATTTTGATAAAAAAGCACTGTTAGTTACGCGCCCCATTATCAAATGGACTGATGGAAAGAAAGATTTAAGACCATTTACATTACAGGGAGAATCTGCCACAGACAACAACAAAACGATTGCCTTTGAAACCGGTGGAAGTTTTACGTATAATGACACCGTAGATTTTGAAGATGCAATGAGAATGTCGGAATTAGATGTTCTGGTAAAAGCTTCAACAGGCGACAAAAGTGTTGATGTTCCTGCAGGTAAAATTGGTAAATTAGCTGCTGGTGTTATTGCTACTCCTCTTTTAGTTAAAGACGGTATGTTAGTTGATAACGGCAGTGATGGAATGGGACAAACCATAAGTCAGGATGTAACTTTGGACAAAAGCTCCTTTAAAACTTTTAAAGCAGACATACATTTTGCTTTACAACAGGCTAATCTTAGAAGTAAAGAACTGAAACAAGAAGATGTTCTAAACTTAATTGAAAGCTTAAAAACAGCCAAAGCAGATAGCTCTGAAGTTCTAAAAGGAATAAATATATCCAGTTATGCATCGCCCGATGGTCCTTACAAATTGAACGATAATTTATCTAAAAAAAGAGGCACAGTGGCCAAAAGATACATTAACAAACAATTCAAAAAATTAAAATTTGAAAATTATTCTGATTTGGTTGACTCTAAAGCAACGGCCGAAGACTGGGACGGATTCAAAACAGAATTAGACAAATCAAATATCAAAGATAAAGACTTAATAAAAAGAGTATTATCTATGTATTCTGATCCTGATGTACGCGAAAAAGAAATTAAAAATATTTCTGAGGCTTACACAGACTTAAAAACAGATGTTTTACCTCAATTACGTCGTTCTAAACTTAATGTACAGTTTGAAGTAAAAGCCCGTACACCAGAAGAAGTTCTTGATGCTGCTCAGTCAGATCCTTCTATTCTTGATCAAAAAGAACTATTCTATGCCGGAACTTATGCAAAAACGACAGACAACAGAGCTACATTACTAAAAATATATACCGAAAAATATCCTAATGATTGGAAAGGTTTCAACGATTTAGGAATTGAATATTTAAGCCAAAATAAAGCAGACTCAGCCAAAGCAGCTTTTGAAAAAGCTGATGAATTAAATCAGGCTAATGGTTCTATTTTAAATAATTTAGGTGTTCTTTCTTTAGCTCAGGGTAATGAAGATGAAGCTTACAATTATTTTATGAAAGCCAAAGATGCCGGAGAAAATTCAGCTGCTCTAAATTATAATTTGGGTGTTTTAAACATCAAAAAAGCTAAATATCAAGAAGCCGTTACTAATTTTGGTGCTACCTATACTTTTAATGGTGCTTTAGCTCAGTTATTAAATAAAGATAATGATGCCGCCATGACTACTATCAATGAAGTAGAAAAAGAACATAAAGATGCAGTAGTTTATTATTTGAAAGCAGTTATTTCTGCTCGTCAGGGTGATTTAGAGACCATTATAAGCTCTTTACGCACAGCAATAAACAAAGATGCAAAATGGAAAGCTTATGCTTTAAAAGATATGGAATTCTATAAATATCTTTCTAATGCAGCCTTTAAAGCTATCTTACAATAAGATAAATAATACTTATTAAAAATAAAAAAGCCGAAAATTAATTTTCGGCTTTTTTATTTTGTAAGC
>CAYQXT010000220.1:0-6792 GCA_964421365.1 uncultured Bacteroidaceae bacterium | reverse complement strand
GGTATTTGCCAAGCCGGCCTTAGCCACCAAAGATTTCACCCATTTCAATTACAAAGGCTCTGTAATTCTGTCATCTATGCTCTTTAATGCGCTAATGAAAGAATACCGCGCATATATTCACCGCAAAGAAAAAACCTACCAGCCAGTTTATTTACGAAAAAAAATAAAGCATATTTAAAAATACTTATTATGCAAACTTGTTTGGAAATTCATTTGTTACCATCTTAAGTATTACATACACAGAATAATGGTTAATTAAAGTTCGGTAACGGTACTCATAGAACTGAATTCGTAATTAAATAAATAATTATTTGAAGGGCGCACGAGCGGGCTTTCCGCTTGTAGCACACCTTATGCAGGGCAACAAAAGCACGTCAAAGAAGGAGTTCCGTTAAGCACTACACTCTTCTTGGCCGGCTTTTGTAAGCCCTACATAAGGCGTGCTACCGCTGCAATCCCTTGCGCATCGCACTCTAAGCGAGTATTTCACTCTTAACGAAGTCCATCGCTAGAAAAGAAAGCTAAATCCTCAAATGAATCTAAGAATGAAAAAGAAACGGCAGCTGAAAAATCAAAAGAAAAAGCCATTGATTTTATTAATTATAAATCCCGACTACTTATTCCCATTATCTGTATCCAAAATAAAAGATATTCATAGTATTTTAACAGTTTAATAAATCTATCCGTCCGACTGGTTTTTAGACCAAACTCATTGAACAATATGAATTCGCAGTGAAAACATATCTTTAAAATAAAGAAAAAATGAGCTACAACATCTATTGCATAGCCAATAACAAAGCTGCACAAAAAAGCAGATAAAACGAACTAAGTTTTACCTGCTTTGTTATACTTAAACCTCTGTTGCACTTTTTATTACTTAATAGTCATCACAAATTTAGCATTCTGCTTAACCAGTGCCTCGGTAACATAATCACTGTGATACTTGCCGGTGAGGTAAAGTTTGGTCTGGTCACAATAATACGGACTGGCCGGAATTCCACTTTCGCCGGTGGGTATAACGGTTTGCGACTCATCCCAATTAGCGGTAGAAAAAATATGCCGGTGCGAAGCGCCGTGGTTGGCATGAAACAAATCGCTAAACGGAAACGAAAAGGGCGAAACAGTATGAAAACTGCCTCCTACGGGAAATGGACCTCTGTTCAGGTCAAAAACAGTGTTCAGCATAGCCACTTTGCCTAATGGATGTTTTAGCGTGAGGGTATGAATTTTACCCCACTTCCAATTGGCTGGCACGGTTCCGAGTTGCTTTTCCAGACTTTCGGTGGCAGCTTCAAAGGCCATAACCATATCATCGGCCAGCGTTTCTTTCTTATTTTTTGTATTTACATTATCGCACCAACTTACTTCCTTGCCGGTGGTAAACATATTATAAAGCACATAACCAGCCATTAAATCCTGTTTAATGTATTCCTTATACATTTTATCACCCAATTCGTCCTTAAAAATAGTTTCCACTAATTTCACATACCACATCTCATAGATGGCTGCCTGTGGAGCATCGGCTTTTTCGTTAGCATCCCATCCTTTGAGCAATGCCAGTGCTTTTTGTGCCAGCGGGCTCAATTTTGCGGCCGAGAGTACTTTGGTCATTTGGGGTAGCATGAGTTCTACCTCTTTAGAAGTCTGGTCGGTGTGCATTTTCTTAAAATCGGCAATGCTAAGTTTATCTTTAGCCGTAAGCATTTCGCGAATACGGTCGATACGATAAGGCAAATCAAACCATGCACTTATAAAGTGCGGATAATCCTCTCCCACCGTTTTGTTATTGGCCGAAGAAACATAGCCGTCTGTCGGATTCAGACTGTATGGTAGAGAGTCGAAGGGCACAAAGCCTTTCCAGTCGTATAAATCGGTATCGCCGGGAGCAACGGCTTTGCGGTCACCGGGGCGGATTGCAATATTCCCCGAAGCCTGCAAAGCAATATTTCCTTGCACATCACCATATACAAAATTCTGACTAATAGCCGTAAACAAGGATACAGCTTTTCGGAAATCACCATAATTTTTGGCATGGTTCAGGATATACACGCCCTGAACTTCGTTGCTGGCTTCGTTGCCTATCCAATGCATAGAAACAACATCATCCACACCCTTAAATTCCGAAATTATCGGGCCTCGATGAGTAAATTTCAACTCGGCATCTATAACTTTGCCTTTATTGGTTTTAATTTTCTCCTTGCGAATAGTCATATCGCGCCATTTACCATTAAATTTATACTGATTAGGATTATCCGGATTAATGGTTTCTTTATAAAAATCAATATCATCGAGCATTACATTGGTCATTCCCCAAGCAATAGAATCGTTGTGTCCGGCCACAATCATAGGCTGTCCGGGAAGTGCCAAACCGGTTACATTGAGTTTTCCGGGAATGCACTGATGCATTTGATACCAGATACCCGGCGCATTCAGTCCGAGGTGCATATCATTGCAGACAATCGGTTTGCCTGTTACGCTCTTTTTACCGGCAACTGCCCAGTTGTTACTTCCCTCGAAAACAAACAGTCCCATTTGTTGAAGCTTTTGCGTTGGCTCAACGATAGCTTGCTCTATGGCATCGGCCGATTTACCAAAATGATAGTGCGGATATACAGCCGTTTTTTCTAAAGCAAGATTAGGAAAGAGTTCAGCAAACTGCTCGGGACTCACTTTCTGACGAATTTTATCGTAAACCATTTCCATCGACCACGACATGGACAAATCCCATGACATATAGCCTACCAAATTCAGCGAATTAATGGCTTGCCATTTATCCGGTCGATAGCCCAAAAGTTTGAATTCAATAGGTAAGTCATCACCCAAAGTGGCAATATATTGATTCACGCCATCGGCAAAAGCATCCAGCGCTTCTTTAAGCGGCTGTGGTTCCCGAGCAAGTAGTTCTTCTGATTTGTCGGTAATACGTAGCGAGCGAAACAGTCGGTCGGCTTTAAGCATATCGCGACCAAATATTTCGGACAGTCGCCCCTGTGTTACGCGACGGATTAAATCCATCTGCCACAAGCGATCTTGTGCCATAACATAACCGGTAGCACGGTACAAATCGGCTTCGTTTTGGGCATAAATATGCGGAATAGCATATTTATCACGGTAAACCGTTACTTCAGCTTTCATGTTTTTCAGCTTAACTTGGCCGGAATACGTAGGCAAAGCACTTTTTTTCAAGTGATTAACATAGAACAATCCTCCGATAGCAATCAGCATTGCCAGAACAAGGATTAGTAGTAAAATTTTTTTCAATACTTTCATCTTTTATTATTTTTTACCAAAGATAATAATTAATTACGATTGATTATCAATAAAAGTCTCCTAAATGTAAGCAAAATTAGCGTTCTTAAATTATTCTACTTTGTGAATGCATGAAAAAATATTTTACCACATCACGAAGCTATTATCGACCGGGATCCAACAAGCTACCATCTGTCTTTTGAAAATGAATCTTACCGCATATTTAACAAAATTAGCTCGGTTGTAAGCGAATTAAACTCTCGTTTTACCGACCGACTATCAAACAAACTATTAGCTGGAAACACAGCCTTTAGAGATCACAGGAAACCAAAATCAGCAGAATTCCCTGTATAGGTGTTTATATTCAGGATGAATTTGCCGTTTCGGATAATTTCAATCCTCCCGTAGGTTTACGCGTTGATAACCCATTTATTTGAATTCCATAGACAAAGATACTTCTATTACCAATTTCGATGGTTTTCGTGACACAAATGGCAACCAAGTAACCGTAGATCCTTCATAATGGCCAAATACCAGTCCATTATTTTCCCCTCGGATAGGTTTCAACTGGGATGTTCGTCAGTTTGCCTCCACATGAAATCCGATTACGGTTAATGGTCTGAACAAAACAATGTACATACTTTAGCTTTGATAAAAACCTGAAATCATCCTATATTAATAATTTTCAAACGAATTCTAAATAGCAGTTACAAATTAGCCTTCGCTATATCTTTAACTAAAAAAAAACTACAAAAAAGAGGAATCTTAAAATTCCTCTTTTTTTATCTAAAAAATCCATCTTTACTTATTCGAACAAGACAAAAAAGGATTCGTTTTTAATTCGACACCAATTGTTGTAGAATATCCGTGTCCAGGGAAAACTTCTGTTTCAACATCTAATTCAAACATTTTTTGGCAGATACTATTCATCAACACATCATAATCGCCTTTAGGTAAATCGGTACGTCCGATACTCCCCTTAAACAGTACATCTCCAGCTATAATAAAACCCTCGTGTAGCACATATACGCCCATACTTCCAGGAGAATGGCCTGGAAGGTGAATAAAATGAATTTCTTCATTGCCTAATTTCAAGACAGTGTCCTCACTCAGGTGTTGACTTATTTTAGGCGATTTCTCCGCAGGGATTTTATATGCAGCGGCACTCTCCAGAAGCGCTTCGAGCAGAAATTCGTCTTCAGGGTTTGCCCAGAGGCCTAAACCATAGCTACGACTCACAAAAGCATTACCCAAAGCATGATCGAAATGACAATGCGTATTTATCAAATACTTTGGCTTTAAACTATTTTCAGTAATCAAATCGCTCAATTTATCCTGCTCTTCTTTTGTAGAGCAGCCCGGGTCTATAATCGCACATTCCTTATTCTCCGAAAAAAGGATATAGGTATTTTCCTGAAAGGGATTTAAAATTAATCTTCTAATTTTCATGCATTTATGTTTTAAATATTTTTAGTAACTTAATTTCAGACGATTTAAGGTGCAAGCACGCTCAAATGTCATTCTTTTATAATTATAAAACGGAATTAGTAATTACTAATTAATTCCCTTTAGCATAGGAACAAACGCAAAATTTCCAAAGCTTTGTGTATTAAATTCATCTTCGCGACTACGAATTACCCGTGTCATTACCTGAATGTTTCTGTCGCCTACCGGACAAACCAATTTGCCGCCCTTTTTGAGCTGAGTAAGCAAGATCTCAGGAATTTCGTGTGCTCCGGCCGTGATAATAATGCCATCAAAAGGCCCGTAAGTTGGCAGTCCTTTATAGCCATCGCCATAAAAGCACTGAATACGTGTATAGCCTATATCAATAAAACGGTTAAGCGTTTGGGCATAAAGCTCTTTTTGCCGCTCGATGGAATAGACCCTTGCGCCCATTTCTAATAAAACAGCTGCCTGGTAGCCCGAACCAGTGCCAACTTCCAATATTTTATCCCTTTTTTTCACTTCTAATAATTCCGATTGAAAGGCAACGGTATAAGGCTGCGAAATGGTCTGGCCAGCAGCAATGGGTAAAGCCTCATCATCATAAGCCCTGTGCTCCAAAAATTCACCCATAAACAGATGCCTCGGAACACGTGCAATGGCTTGCAATACATTTTCGTCTTTTATACCTTTATTCCGTATCTGTTCCACCAAACGGCTACGCTTTCCTTTATGAATAAAATTATCTTTTCGCATGTGTGAAAAATACAAAATTTATTTCTTTGTGAAAATTTTAAATTTACCCAAGCCCATTTTTTGCAAAAAATACTGAAAGGAGGTACGCAGAACGCCAAAACCATATTTCGTGCTACGCTTAAAATTAATGGAAGATGCTTCTTCAAAATAGCGGGTAGGACAAGTCATTTCGGCAATTTCAAAACCGGCAAAGAATATTTGTGCCAACATTTGATTATCAAAGACAAAATCATCCGAATTTATATTATAATCAATGACTTGTAAAACTTTACGCGAAAAAGCACGATAGCCAGTATGATATTCAGACAGCTTCTGGTTCATCAATATATTTTGTATGAGCGTGAGCATTCTATTCGCAATATATTTATATCCGGGCATTCCGCCTCTGAGAGCACCTTTACCAAGAATTCGGGAGCCCAGTACCACCTCATAAACTCCGTTAGCTATCATATAGGCCATTGAATGTAGCAGACGCGGGTCGTACTGATAATCGGGATGTAACATAATGACAATATCAGCCCCCAATTCCAGGGCTTTATTGTAGCAGGATTTCTGATTGCCTCCATAACCCTTGTTTTCTTCGTGCACCACAATATGCTTAATACCGAGTTTTTTTCCTAGTTCTACGGTTTCGTCCGAGCTTTTATCATCAGTAAGAATCACTTCGTCCACAATATCAAAAGGAATTTCACGATAGGTTTTCTCTAAAGTTTGGGCGGCATTATATGCCGGTAGGACAATGGCTATTTTTTTATTATTTATCATAACATGCTTAAATTTCAGTACAAAAAAATAAAAAAAAAACTGACTAAACTATTTTTTAAGAAAGATTTTTGAAAACAAATTCTAATTCCTTATATTTTACAACAGGACTCTTTATTCTTTACTCTTTATTCTCTATATTCGCCCACAAAAAACAGAGACAATGGAAAGAATAATGGTTATAGGTGCAGCCGGGCAGATAGGTTCTGAGCTAACTCTCGAATTAAGAAAACGTTACGGCAATGAAAATGTTTATGCTACCGACCTTCGTGTGGGACCCGATGATTTAGTAAAAACTGGCCCTTTTTATATTTTAGACGTAATGGACGACAAACGGCTGATTCACTTTGTTATTCGCCACAAAATAACACAGATATATCATCTCGCAGCCGTTCTTTCTGGTAATGCAGAGAAATTGCCTTTACAAGCATGGCATATTAATATGAGTAGCCTGTTGAATATCTTGGATTTAGCCAAAGAAGTAGAGGACATCAAACGGGTATTCTGGCCTAGCTCAATTGCTGTTTTTGGGCCCACAACACTCAAAAAGGACACGCCACAACTTACAGTAATGGAGCC
>CAYQXT010000219.1:0-6854 GCA_964421365.1 uncultured Bacteroidaceae bacterium | reverse complement strand
GGACCTCATGATTATGAATCATGCGCTCTAACCAGCTGAGCTATCTCGCCATCCTTGTTTTATGCATTACTATTTTTGTAATTGCGGTTGCAAAAATAGAGTTTTTTTTCATTCTTCAAAACTTTTTTCTGAAAAAATGTATTTTTTTCAATTTATAATTTTTTGATGAAACAAGTCCGTTTTTTTATTCGTTCAGCTCCAAAATATTCCCATTGTGTCCACACCTTAGTATTGGTTTCGAGCATATCGGTAGCAATAGCAGAGGTATAGCCCATTTCTAAAGCAATTTGATGACCATATTTCAGTATCATAGCATTAACTCCTTTGTTCTTATATTGAGGCTGTACACCTATTAAGTATAAATCAAGGACTTTGCTTTTTTTTAACTCTCTTAATAAACGTAAGAATCCAAAAGGAAGAACTTTACCCTTATTTTTTCTGAGTATTTTGTTCAGCGAAGGAACAGCCACGCCAAAGCCGGCAATTTTACCTTTTTTGTCTAATACTATTGGAATTAAATCTGGAATAACAAAACTAAAATAAGCTTTTATGTAGGTGTCAACCTGTTTTTTTGTTAATGGAGTAACACCATACAAATCAGCATAAGCTTTATCTAATAAGTCAAAAATTTCTTTTGCGTAGGAGAGCAATTGTTTTTTGCTTTTTATTCGCAAGAAGTTGAAACCATATCTTTTTTCGGCAAAATCGGCTACACGTAAAACATTTTTGCCTAATTGGTCGGGTTTTAATTCAAATTTGAATTCTAGCCAGTTAACATCTTTTTCGTAGCCTCGTGCTCTTAAATGGTCGGCATAATAGGGGTAATTATATATGGTGATTAATGAGCCCGGACGGTCGAATCCATCTACCAACATCCCTTCACGGTCTAAATCAGTAAATCCGAGTGGGCCATGAATCCCTTCGAGTCCCTTTTCTTTAGCCCAGTTTTCAACGGTAGAAATTAAGGCTTTAGATACTTCTCTGTCATCAATAAAGTCTATCCAACCAATTCGGGCATATTTATTTCTCCATTTTTCGATATAACTATGGTTAATAATTCCGGCAATCCGGCCAACTATTTCCCCATTAATATAAGCCAACCAATATTTTGCTTCGGAGTGTTCAAAAGCTGGATTTTTTTTCCAGTGTAAGGTATTGTATTCATCAAAATTGATGAAAGGAATAAAATTAGCTTCATTTTTATACAACTGGTTTGGGAAATCAATAAATCTTCTGAGTTCCTTGTTTGTCGTTACTTCTCGTAGTTCTATTTTTGTCATATTATGAAATTAAAACCTTAAAATTAAAATTTATTTAAGGTCTAACAAATTAATTTGAATTTAATAAGAAAAGATCCAAAATTGGATTAGTGTAGATATTCTTTGGTTGTGAGTATTTTTGCATACGATTTTAAAGAAACTAAGGTAGAATAATGTACATCCATTGCTTTAATCAAATGGTTTTGATATTTCAAATCGCGGGTAGTACAGGCATCTTCTATGAAAAGACATTTGTAGCCTAAGTCAGCTGCTGCACGGGTTGCCGCTTCGGCACACATGTGTGTTTGCATTCCGCAAATCACCAGAGTGTCAATATTATGAGCTTGAAGGTATGTTTGTAAGTCTGTTTCACGAAAAGAGTTGGCGTAGTTCTTCACAATAATTTTTTCGCCATCTACTGGTTTTACGCGTTGATTGATATCGCCACCGGGTTTGTAATTATGTTTTACATAGATAACCAGCATTTTGTTTTTCCTGAAATGCTGTAATAACAATGCAGCATTGTCGGCTGCTTTTTCAGGATTTAGAAGTGGTAAATCTCCACCCGGAAAATAAAAATTCTGAATATCAATAATTAAAAGAGCGGTTTTTGATTGATTTTGTGCCATTACAGAATTTGTTATTAAAAAGAACAGACTTAAAATTAGAATTTTTCTCATTCTGTGTAAGTATGTGATTATGAATTATTTAAAAATAATTTTTTGATTAAAATAAAAAAAATGTCTTCGGGCAGCAAAGCTTAACTCACAAAGCAAAGATATATTTTTTCTTTAGATGGGCAAAAAAATATAAAAGTAGGTTCCTTTTTTCTATTTCGACTCTGCTATAATTTTTCTTTGGTGTACCTCAGACTAACTTACAAGAAACTCAGTATTTTCAATTCGGTTTAGGTTTTCAATTTGAGCGATGGTGCTAATAATCTCACTTTTTCGGCTGTCAATAAGTAAAGAGTAGGCTATTTCATAGTTTTGAAATGCAGTTCGATAAAGTAGCCTACTAAAGCTATCGTTTTCAAATTGGCTTAAATAATAAGGCAAAAACGCATACACAGAATGGACAATTATTGATAAAATGAAAAGGAGTATAAATTGCTGTAATTTCATAATCTACAATTTACAATTATGCAAGCGAATAAAATGAGATAATCAGTAACTAATATTTTTTTTACACTGAGTGAAAAAAATGTATTTTAGCAGTCACAAAAAATTATAGAATGAATATAGCCAGTATTAATTTGATTTTATTTTATTTTGCCTTTCCTGTTTTAGTGATTTATCTTTGTATGAAATTTTCGTGGTTAGATAAAATTGGAGCTATTCTCATCAATTATGCCGTGGGTTTAGTCATCGGTAATCTGGGTATTCTACCTGATAATATCACTGGTTTGCAGGATAATTTGACTACCATCCTGATTCCGCTGGCCATACCACTTTTGCTTTTTTCTGCCGATATAAATACATGGCTTAAGTTGGTAGGACGGACAACTCTCGCTATGTTTTTGGGTATTATATCCTTACTGATTGTTGTTTACGGAGGTTATTATCTTTTTGCAGGTAAGGTCTCTAATCTTTGGGAAATTTCGGGTATGCTGATTGGCGTATATACTGGCGGTACGCCTAATCTGGCTTCCATTAAAACAGCTTTAAATGTGTCTCCCGACCGTTTTATTATTACACATACGGCTGATATGGTTGCTAGTTCTATCTATTTATTTTTTGTGCTATCGTTTGCTCAAAAACTTTTTTCCCATTTTTTGCCTAAATTTAGTCTCCCAGCTTCTAAAAACTCAGATAAGGAAGTGTTAAAGGTTGCAGAAGAAACGCAGGAATTTAGAGGGATGCTTAATTCTACTAATCGAAAAGATGTGTTTAAATCTTTAGTATTATCTATTTTTGTTTTTGCTGTTGGTGGTGGAATAAGTATGCTGGTTCCCGAAAAATTTATGATGCTGACGGCTATTCTTAGCATTACTACTCTTGGCATTTTATTTTCGTTTCTTCAAAAAGTCAGAAAGTTAAACAAGTCTTTTCAAACCGGTATGTATTTAATCCATGTTTTTAGTCTGGTAGTTGCCAGTATGGCCGATTTGTCGAAATTTCATGCCGGTGAATCGCTGGAAATATTTTATTATGTAACATTGGTTGTGTTCGGGAGCGTACTCATTCATTTACTTTTGGCTTATTTTTTTAAAATTGATACCGATACTTTAATAATTACTTCGATTGCCATGATTTTATCTCCGCCATTTATTCCAGTAGTGGCAGCTGCACTGAAAAATAAGCAGATAATAATATCCGGTCTAACTGCTGGTATAATAGGTTATGCTATTGGAAATTATCTAGGTGTTTTGGTGGCTTTGAGCCTGCAATGACCTGGAGAATAGAGCTTTATGTTGTATGGCTAAAAATAAGCAGTTTAACTTTTTTACGTTAATTGTGCCCACAGGGTTTGATTTCAAAAAGTGAAATCAAATTAACACTTTGAGAAATAAGTAAAACCCCATGGGCTGCAGATTTATGGAAATAAAATAAGTAATGTACACATAAAACAAATCAATTTATTTAGCTCGCTTTTATGGTTTCATGGTATAAAGTCCGTCCAGATTCTTTACTTCTTTCCATATTGTATTAAAACGCTTGTAATCCGAATCGGCTTTTTTTATTAGTTTGAAAACCCATTCTGACTGCTCTTTTGTGAGTCCTTGGCGTCCATATAAATCAACAGCAAATTTGGAGAAATCGCGAACCATAAATTCAAAAATCTGGTCTATTAAATCCAATTCAAGATTCATTATTTTGGCTTCTTCAAGAATCAGCTGGCTATAAGCAATCAGTGTGAATAATTGCCCAACATTAAGCATTAAATCAATGTCTTGCTGTTGTTCTTTGCTGGTAGGTGATTTTATAAGCATCAGCTTGAAATCCTCAATTTGTTGTTTGAAAATAGCAATATTGGGAGTATCAAAAAGACTATAGGCCAAGTGGTAATCATGAAACTGAATTTTGCTGAGTCCGTGTGTAGGACCTTGGTTGAATAGGTATTCATCGTCAGCAATGTCGCTTCTTTGTGGGATTTCGGGGTATTCTTTGGGATTGAATAGAAAATTCTGAATAAATTTATTCACCAAAGCAACATTTACATGTACTGTTCCTTCTAATTTAGGCAATGCACGAATATCGCGTGTGACCATTTCAAAGAAAGTATCTTTTTCAAAGCCTTTAGCAGCAATTACATCCCAAAGTAGATTAACTACGTCTTCACCTTCGAGAGTAACTTTCATTTTTACCAGTGGGTCGTAGAGTAAATATCTGCGGTCATTGCGTGAGGCCGAACGCATATAGTCTGCTGCCCGCATGGCATATAATTTCATAGCAGTAAGCTTTACATAAGCATCTACAAACATGCGCTTCACGTGTGGAAAATCGGTAACTGTCATTCCGTATAAATGGCGGTGCGAGGCATGATTTATAGCTTCGTAGAAAGCGTGAGTACACATTCCGATAGAAGCCCAGCCTAAATTGTATTTACCAACATTTACAGTGTTCAGTGCGGCGTCCCATGCTTCGCTGCCACGTTCTAAAATATCATCTTCAGAAATGGGATAATCTACTAAACGGTATTCACCTACATAATTCTGGCTATTTACAGTATTTTTAACCAAATCGTAATTGGGGTTTTGGTAATTGGCTACAAAAAAGACATAATCATCTGTATTTTCGATGTGTCCGAAAGTAGAAACCATATCGGCTGCGTTGGCATTACCGATATAATATTTAGAGCCATTGGCTACATAGGTTCCATCGCCATTGTCTTTCAGAGTCATTGAGGTGGAATAAACATCGGCACCATGTTCTCTTTCGCTTAAGCCAAAAGCAAAGACAGAACCACTTTGTAACAATTCAGCTGCTTTTTTGCGCATTTTTTCATTTTTCGACATCCAAATGGGGCCTAAGCCAAGAATTGAAACCTGCCAGACATACCAATAGGGTAGGCCATAAAAGCCTATTATCTCATTAAAAGCCTGAATGCGCCACATATCCCAACGCGAATTTTCGTCTAAAGCATCTTTTTTTGGCGTTAGTAATTGGGCAAAAACTTTGTTTTCGGCAAGAAAATCAATAAAATCTTGATACCATACTCTTTCGTGGTCATCATTTTTTATTTTTGCCAGGCCTTTATTCTCAAAAAAGGCAATTGTCTTGAGCATCAGTTCTTTGCTCTCCTCGTCAGGAAAAAAACGATTGTAATCGTTTGGATTTAATAAAATCATATTTGAAAATTTAAAATTACTTTCTACTTTACATCCTCTAAGCTCTATTTCTTTATATTTTTGTATAAAAATCCTGTACCGGCGGCTAATCCTAATCGAATGATAGGATAGTGGTGCAAAAAATACACATTATAATAATCATGACCTAAATATCCGGCAGAGAAAAACCACGCAGTATTAGGACTATTTTTGATTTTCCGATACACTTTTAGTTCGGCATTAAATCGCTGATACCATTCAATGTTTACATTCTTGTCTATTATAACCATTCCGTCAAAAACGGTTCGCCAAAGTTCTTGTTTGTAAATGGTTGGGTCGTTTCTTCGTTTTTTAAATAAGCGTGTGGTAATTAGATTAATGTATTTTGTGCCAGAAGTTCTGAAATTGATACGAATTTTACCAAACTGATCTCTGAATGCCGGTTCATCGAGAATACCCAAAAGGCCTGAGTGAAGTTCTAAGCCCAGTTTATAGTAGTGATTTCCTTCTGGGAGCTGACTACCAAAATTTGCAGCAGCTTCTATATAATTCGTGTTAAAATTCCCAGTGCGCAGATTTACTGTTCCATCGGGATTTCTGGGTGCACCATCCTGCCCATTGGAATGGTGAGCTATGCGCAGGCTTAAGTATTTGTAGCTGGCTTTATTTAAGTTTAGTTTGAAATACATAGTTGCATGCGGAATAAAACTGGGTGTTTTTATTGGGTATGAACGTGCATCCCAGATTCTTATTCGTATTTGTGGGGTAAGAGTCAAACCTATACGCCATTGTTTTGGAAACACAAAATAATGGGGCACTAAATTTGCTGTAAGCATGGTTAAATTGTCCATTCCTATCTGCGAATATGGGAAAGTTACAAAGCTAATATCGGAATTTTGCAGATATAATTCGTTAAAATCGGAATTTACCTGATGGCGAATTTCCAAATCAGTTCGAAAATCTTTTCTCGAAACCTGAGCCTGAATAGTAATTCCGGCTAGAATAAAGAGGACTAAGGGTATGATTTTTTGCATAACGATTTTTTTTATAAAGCTAAAGATATAAAAAAAAATGATATTTGAACCTATCTTATAAAATCTCGTATAGGTATATAAATCGTCAGAAATGAAAAAATCTCGACAGACAATCAGACATAAACTTGCAGCCGGAATAGAAGGAGCTATACAGGAACCACAAGTGCGCAGAGCCATAATTATAAATGTATTTTCGGCTTTTGGCCTTTTTTCTATGCTTTTTTTCTTTATTCTTGGTTTAATGGAGCATCGCTGGATTTATTCCATTGTTTTATTTGGTTTTATAGCCTT
>CAYQXT010000218.1:0-6866 GCA_964421365.1 uncultured Bacteroidaceae bacterium | reverse complement strand
TGGCCCTTGACGGTTTACTTGTGTGGGGTCATGGATTTCAAAGAACAGTTTTGTTAGTTTTTCATAAGAGATAATTTCTGGATTAAAATATAGCTCAACGGCCTCGGCATGACCTGTTGTATGTGAGCAAACTTCTTCGTAGGATGGATTTTTTATGTCTCCGCCCGTATAGCCAACTCTTGCGCTAATCACTCCTTTGGCTTTTTGTAAATAGTATTCTGTACCCCAAAAACAACCACCGGCAAAAATGGCTCTTTCTAATTTTTGTTGTTTATTCATCTCTATGGGGATAAAATTTAACGAGATAGAGTTTACACAATGGCGGGCATTTTTGGCGGTGAAATGTTCGCCTTTGAAAAGATGTCCCAGATGAGCCTCACAATTTGCACAAAGAATTTCGGTACGCTGGCCATCGGCATCGGCTTTGTGCAGTATGGCATCGGGAATTTCATCATCGAAACTCGGCCAGCCACAATGTGCGTCAAATTTATCTTTCGAGCGATATAAGGGAGCATTACACTGCTTACATAAATAGGTGCCTTGGACTTCAAAGTTTTCGTATTTTCCAGTAAAAGGATGTTCGGTAGTTTTATTTAAAATCACTGCTTGCTCTTTCAAAGTTAATATATTAAATTTCATTGTATTACTTTTATTTTGCCTGTCTGGGTTTGTTTGTGACTGTCCACAGGCTTGCATACTTAGTACCCCGAAAAATAATAATAAATTTTTTTGCATTATTTTTTTATTATAAAACGTGGGCAACTCATTTTGCTTACTCTAAATTTAAAATCTGGTTAATTACTTAATGTGAGCAACTTATATGTATCTATATAAATAAGTTTAAAATAAGAACAGAATCCGGTCTGAAGAATTTACCAAAATGAGTGTTCCATTTTTGATTGTAGTAAACAGAATTAACAATTTATCCTTAATAATTCAGAATTACTTAATTATCTTTTTATGAGAAGCCAAACGCCTATTTTAGGTTTCTTTTTATGGAATCTCATGTAGGTAGACAGTGCTTCCTGAAGCTCTGAAAATTCTCCTAGTGCAACACGGTTAAGTTCATTCTCTCTATCCAGCACTTGTGCCTGATACCCCATTCCAATTAATTCTTCTCTTAATTTTAAGGCATTATCTCTGTTTCTGAAACTTCCGGCAATCAGATACAACTTTGTTCCTGTTTCAATGTCTTCTGGTCTAAGTTTTGTTCCGCCGGCAGTTGAAAGTGCAAAATGCTCTTCTTTTGGCTTTTCTTTAGTGGCAGGAAGCGTGTTACTTGTAAAAGTTGTTTTACTCTCTTCTGGATTTACGTTGCTAGCATTAGCTCCTGTTGTTGCAGTACTGTCTGTGCTTTCGGCTATGTCGTTAATGGCATTTTTAACATCCGGATCATTATTTAGCTCTGTATTCGCATTTGTATTCAGAAGCTTTTTGCTACTATCTTTATCGTTACTATCCAGCAATTTAGAATTTTTTAGGCTTTTAGAAAAGGAGGTAATATCGCTCCAAAATGATTTTACTTTTGCCGCAACTACTTCTGTAAACCCAATTTTCTGACTATTATCCTTATTCAGATATAATGTAATCAGGGGGGCTGCCAGAAGAAGAAGGATAACGATGAGCCATACTGGCCAAAGTTTCTTTTTTCTTACAGGTATCGTTTTTTTTTCTTTATCGGTTGCAACGGCTTTTTTGCTTATTTTTTTCTTTTTTACTTTTTGAGCATTTTTTTGTTGTTTTTTACTGAGTACTGGGGAGGTTTGTTCATTTTGTCCGCTTGCTTCGGAATAAAAATTAGTATGGCCGGTGCTAAAGCTCAATTTTTTTCGGGAATCGTAATGAAGCTTTCCCAAACCTTCTATTTCTGCATTTCTTTTTACCGATAGGGATTCTTTAATATATTGAATAAAATTTTTCAACAATTCAGTAGCTACTTCTTTCGGTACAGCTGATTCTAACATCATAAAGTTGAGAATATTATCATCGGTAGTGCTTTCTTTCTCAGAAAAATCGATGAGTAGTTCTGGTGGATTGATTTTATTATCCTCTTTTATTTCTGCTGCCTGATATTCACTGATAAAAGTACCTAAACCCGGAACTTGTATGCGCCCTTTAATGATTAGTGCATCTTTTAAATATTGGGTAAATTTTTTAGTCATAGCTCAAATATAAAGTCTGTCAAAATGTGATTACTAAGTTTTACAAAAATAGCAAATTATTTTATATGTTTATGTTTTTTTAGCCTTGAGTGTTTTTCTAGCCTAAATATTTTTTGTCTCCCTAAAGTTGAATTAAGAATAATTTAATCACTCATTAGTACCAATGATACAAATTTTCTGCCAATTTAAAATTTATTCTATCCGATTATTTTTGATAAAAATATTAAAAATCTTTAAGAATGTAAAAAAAAAATCGTAATTTTGATAAAACTTTAAATTATAGTACCATGAAAGTTAAGTTAATAATGTTATTCGCTCTTAGTATTTTGTTTACAATCAGTTGTGGCAAAATGAAGAAGAGGGCTAAAACGAACGAGAACACCAATGGTGTTGAAAATGTTCAGGACTACAATGATCCCACAGAAGGTGGTAATTCTGATGATGTTGCTTTTGATGACACCTCGAATACAAATAATGTGACGAATACCGACCTGAGTGGTGAGGTTGATTATTCTGATTACCAGTCGGACACGACTGATGAGACTGAAAATGCCTTACCCGAGGATGTAACCAATGGGAGTGCGGATAATGGTTTGGGAAACACTACTAACGCAACAGGAAGCTCGACTACGGGAACGACTACGGGAACGAGCACAACTGCAAATACTGACTATTCTGTATTTTATATTGTTGGCGGAAGTTTTAAAACTCGAGCTAAGGCTCAGAGCTTAAATAAACAATTTAACAAAGAAGGTGTAAATTCTTATGTGTCAAATCCAGTTAACGGTTTCAACCGGATTATTACCGGAAAATATTACCAAAAGAAAGCGGCTCTTAAAGATTTAACTACATTGAGAAGGAAATATAAAAAATTACGTTTCTGGTTATTGGGAGGACATTAAAAACCGCCTGATTAAGTCTTTTTTTGTTTTTGTTTCACATGGCTTTACTAAGCAAAATATACATAAGCTTATTTTTAATCTGTTTTATTGTAAATAAGACGGATTAATTGTTATAAAATGCTTACAGGTAGATATTATAGTGTTCCGGTATCGTATTTTGTCTACTAAATTTTGCTCATTCCAAAATATCTGTAAGTTAGCAATAAGGATTTACAAATTTTAGAAGAGGCTTAGTAAAAATAGACTAAATGAGTCCGGTCTAAAAAAGTAAAATCTGCATTTAAATTGCTCTTACAAAGTCTTTAATCAATTGTAAATAAGTTATTTATTTTCTGCAATTTTAATAAAACTATCCGTTTGATGGGTTTACAGACTGGACTCATATATTAATTGTGAAAAAGACCTATTTGAACAGGGAGCGTTCATTAAAAAGTACTTATTTTAAAAAAAGCTATAAATAATAGGGGTGTTTGTAGAAAAATAATTATTTTTGCAGAAACTAATCCTATAAAAACATGGCTTTATTCAGATTTAATGCATTACAAGAAGTTTTAAACCGTCCGATGATAAAGGTAGATTATCCAAAAGAAATGCCTTCGGAGTATTTTGGCATTAATGCCTTCGACAAAAGTAAAATGCAAAAATACTTATCTAAGGATATTTTCGAGAAAGTTGTAAATTCTATAGAAAAAGGTTCGCGAATAGACCGAAAAGTGGCAGATCAGGTAGCTTCGGGTATGAAAGCCTGGGCAATAGAGCGCGGAGTTACCCATTATACACATTGGTTTCATCCTTTAACTGATGCAACGGCAGAGAAGCATGATGCTTTTTTTGAGCTGACGTCCACCGGAGAGAAATTTGAGAATTTTGACGGGGATAAATTAATTCAACAGGAACCGGATGCTTCCAGTTTTCCGAGTGGTGGCATACGTAATACTTTTGAAGCCCGTGGCTATACAGCTTGGGATCCTTCCTCACCAGCTTTTATTGTAGGCAAAACTTTATGTATTCCAACCATTTTTATCTCTTATACTGGCGAAGCTTTAGACTATAAAACTCCTCTGTTGGCTTCTTTATCTGCCTTAGACAAAGCGGCACTGAATATTTGCCAATATTTTGATAAGGAGGTGAAAAAAGTTATAGCCACCTTGGGTTGGGAACAGGAATATTTTTTGGTAGATGAAGCTCTTTATAATGCTCGCCCCGACTTAATACTCACTGAAAGAACCCTGATGGGACATGCTTCGGCCAAAGACCAGCAGCTAGAAGATCATTATTTTGGAGCAATTCCGGCACGAGTGAGCGCTTTTATGCACGAATTTGAGATAGAGGCATTTAAACTGGGTATTCCGGTAAAAACTCGTCATAATGAAGTGGCTCCTAATCAATTTGAGTGTGCTCCAATATATGAAGAGGCAAATTTGGCCGTAGATCATAATTTAATGGTGATGGATGTGATGCGTAGAACGGCAAAAAAGCATAAATTTGTAGTTCTTTTTCATGAAAAACCTTTTGCCGGAGTTAATGGCTCTGCCAAACACAACAACTGGGCAATGGCTACCAATACGGGAGTAAACTTATTGAAACCCGGCAAAAAGCCAAAAACGAATATGCAGTTTTTAGTTTTTTTGGTGAATACTATTAAAGCTGTACACGAAAATGCTGATTTACTGCGTGCTTCTATTGTATCGGCAGGGAATGAATACCGTTTGGGTGCTAATGAAGCTCCACCGGCCATTATTTCGGTATTTCTGGGTACTCAGTTAACAAAAATACTCAATGATATCGAAGATAGGGTTTCGGAAAAGCCCATGACACCGGATGAAAAAACAGCGATTAAACTTCATATTGGAAAAATACCCGACATACTATTAGATAATACCGACCGAAACCGTACTTCTCCCTTTGCTTTTACCGGAAACCGATTTGAATTCCGTGCTGTTGGTTCTTCGGGAAACTGTGCTGCACCAATGATTGCTCTTAATACGGCCGTAGCCAAACAACTTACTGAATTTTCGGCAGAAGTGGAAGCTTTAGTTGAAAAAGGGGTAAAAAAGGATGAGGCTATTTTACAAGTGCTACGTAAATATATTATCGCTTCAAAAGCTGTGCATTTCGATGGTAATGGATATAGTAAAGAATGGGAAGAAGAGGCTGCCAAAAGAGGCCTAACAAATATTAAAGATGTCACAGAAGCATTAAAGGCATATAAATCAGACAAGTATATTGCTTTAATGGAGGAGATGAATGTTTTATCGAAACGCGAATTAGAAGCTCGTTACGAAGTACGAATTGAAAAATATAAAAAACAATTGCAAATTGAGTCGCGAGTTTTAGCTGATTTATCACTAAATCATATCGTACCTACAGCTATTAAATATCAAAATACTTTGATTGATAATGTGAAAGGGATGAAAGAAATCTTTCCTGATGCTGAATTTAAGGGATTAGCTGCCGCGCGCCTGGAACTGATTAAAACAATTTCTCAGTATATTAGTATCATCAAACAAAAAAATGAGGAAATGCGTTTAGCACGAAAAGAAGCTAATGCTTTGGAATCATGCGAAGAACAAGTGGTAGCTTATGCTCACAAAGTAAAACCTTATTTTGAAGAAATTAGGTATAATATTGATAAACTGGAACGTATTGTGGACGATGAGCTTTGGCCATTACCCAAATACAGAGAATTATTATTTGTGCATTAAGGAAAATGGGATTCAGGAATTGGGATTCTGAATCCTAATTTCCAACTCCCAAAATATAATTTTCCAATTCTGTTATTCTATCTTCTATTTGGAAATATTTTTTCAGTCTTTCAAAACCTGATTGCCCCATTTTATGACGTAAATTTTCATCTTCGATTAGCAAAGTGGTATGTTTGGTAAAACTATCAATATTGGGATAGTCTATCAAATATCCGCTTTCATTGGCACTTATAATTTCCGGATTACTGGAAATATCAAAAGCGACTACGGGTAATTGATGCTTCATGGCTTCTACAATTACAAAACCGAAGCCTTCCCAAACGGAACTGAGCAGAAAAATATCTAAAGAATTCATAAAAGCATCTATATTTTCCACAAAACCCAATAATACTACATCGTTTTGCAAATCATACTTTTGAATACTGTGTGCTAATTCTTCTTGTAGCTCGCCGGTACCGGCAATGAATAGCGTAAAGTCGAGGCCTTTTGCTTTTAATTTTCGGGCAACTTCTATGAGTTTATCCTGTCCCTTTTGCAGGGTTAAGCGTCCTGCATTTCCAAGGATTATACCATGAGATTTAGCTTCTATCTCCTTTAAGTTTGGAATAGGTTTGTTGTCCCGATTCTTTAAGCGGATACCGTGATAAATTGTATGTACTTTATCGCTATCTATGTATTTTCCCAGATGTTTCAGGATATTTCGTTTGGTTTCTTCAGAATTGGAAATAATATGTGTAAGCACATATTTGAAAATATATCGATTAATAATGCTTGCTTTTATGTGTACAGCCAACCCTCGGAGATATACTATATTTTTTACTCCGGCAGATTTGGCTGCCAGAGCTCCTAGTTTCAAATCCTGTGAGGTGGTAAAAATTACCGTGTCGATAGTTTTTTTTTTGTATAATGAGGCAAGTTGGGTAATTTTCAGTGGGTTTAAAAACGATAAATTACCGACTTCTACCTGAAATGTTTCTATATTTTGAATTTGTGCTTTCTTCCATAAAGGCGAATTCTTATGTACCAGCATAACGACATTATAGTTCTTCTTTTGAAACTCAATCGCATTTTCTAATTGTAGTGTTTCGCCTCCACCC
>CAYQXT010000217.1:0-6890 GCA_964421365.1 uncultured Bacteroidaceae bacterium | reverse complement strand
CCGTTGAGAGTAGGAAAAATGGCCGAAAACCATTATTCAGACATCCCGATGATCGCTATCTTGGTGGCGTGAGTGGAGGAATAGGTCTCTGGCTTAACATTAATCCCAATATCGTACGCATAGCATTCATTGTGTTGAGTTTGTTTAAAGGTTTTGGACTACTTCTGTACGGGATTCTTTGGGCTATTACACCCGAAGCCAAATCGCGTACCCAAATACTGCAAATGGAAGGTAAAGCCCCTAATTTAGACAACCTCAAATCATCCATCGAAAGTGAATTTAAAGCCCTTCAAAATAGTCTTAGCCGGTTTAGCGAATCCGATGGATTTAAGCAGTTTCCAAAATTGATAAATAAAATACTGAGTATCATTTGGCGAATAATAGTTATTTTCTTTAAAATTCTACTTTTTATTATTGGCTTTATTACTCTGATTGTGACATCAGTACTACTACTTGTATTTATTTCCACGCTATTTTTCCCCGGCTCGGTATATTCTCCTATAAGCTGGCTAAATGGCAACATCGATCCAGGAATCTATCAATGGATTTTTCCGGCAGGACAGGCTCTCCTGTTTAAACTCGGAATGGTTTTATTCATCGGTATTCCAGTTTTTTTTATACTGCTTGCTGCCATTCGCATTTTGTTTCGTTTACCTTACCAGCACAAGAAAATTTTTCGCATTAGCGGGCTCTTCATTTGGTTGGCAGGCATATTTATGCTCATAACTTTTGGTCTGAACGAGAGTAAATTACTAAGGCAGACAGCACAGGAAGTAAAAACTTATCCCCTGACAATATTAAATTCTGATACCCTTTATATATCCTTTGATGAGCAAGATTTTGAGCCGATGAAAATTGGCCAAGCAAAATTTGAGCTTGATGGTGTCACTTGGAATATCAAAGGGGAAAACTCTGAGTTAATCGGCCATGCACGAATATACATGCGTGTAACTGAAGATAGTAGCTTTAGCATAAAAGAAATAAAAATAGCCAAGGGAGAAAACGATAAAAAGGCACAGCAAGAAGCCCAAAACATTGATTTTATGTGGCAACAAAAAGACAGTTTACTTATTATTCCACAATATTTTAGTCTGAAAAATAAAGCGCGCCAATGGAAAATTCAAAAAGTACGCTTCTACCTTTATGTTCCCAAAGGGAAAGCTGTAAAATTTCTGAGCAACATCCGGCATAAACGTGTATATGGTATTGACCGTTTTATTCCACGCTCAGCTCCCCAAGTATGGGTAGCCCAAACCCATGATTTTGTAAGCGAATATGAGCTGATGCAAGAACTTGTAAAGGATTCTGACATAAAAACAGAAAACCCCATGCCAGAAAATACAAAAAGGAACACTTTGCCCTCAAAAAACAAAACCAAAGTGGATAAAGAACTAAAGGAAATGAAGCAAGAATTAGATAAGCTGTAAGCAATTGTCAATTATTAATTGTGAATTGTTGATGCTCGATAGCTCATTAAATTTAATTAACTATCTGATTAAGAAATTTTATACATTTACATTGATTCTAATAATCGTCTTATTTTTTTTAGATTGTTAGCTGTCGCTTTTAGATGGGTATATGGAAAATCTACCAAACAATTAAAAACCAAATTAATCCTATAATCAAGAAAATAAAGGTTTAGACTTTACTCTCTATTTAATCAAAGTGTTGCATTCAGAATATCCTTAATGATTTGTGATTTCCCCATCGTAAAATAGTGAATATTAGAGCATCCAAAGCGATAAAGCTCTTCGGCCTGACGAATCGTCCACTCTTTACCAATCTTAACGACATCCGCCTTATTGTCGACTTTCTCTATTCGTTCTACCAAATCTTGAGGTATCTCTACGTAAAAGGTAGATGGAATGACACTTAACTGGCTTATGGAAGTAATTGGCTTTATTCCAGGAATAATGGGTACATCAATCCCTATCTTTCGACAACTATCCACAAAACGAAAAAAACGATTATTATCGAAAAACATTTGGGTGATAATAAATTGCGCTCCAGCATCCACTTTTTGTTTGAGATTGTGCAAATCAAACTCAATGTTTGGTGCTTCAAAATGCCGTTCTGGATAGCCGGCTACACCTACTGTAAAGTCTGTGGCCGTAGTATTTAGCAACTCTTCGTCTATATATTTACCTTTGTTTAAATTTAAAATTTGTTCCACCAGTTCTACTGCATGGATATGACCGTCTTTTTCGGGTTCAAAGACTTTTTCAAAACGGTCAGGATCGCCCCGAAGTGCTAATATACTGCGAATTCCCAGAAAGTGCAAATCTATTAAAGCATTTTCTGTTTCTTCGGTGCTAAACCCACCACAAATCATGTGTGGAACCACACGAATATTATATTTATATTTTATGGCAGCCGAAATGGCAACTGTTCCTGGCCGTTTATGAATTGTTTTTTTTTCCACTAACCCGTCTTTGCGCATTTTATACGCAATTTCCTCACGATGATAAGTTACGCTTATAAAAGTAGGATTATAGGGCACCAAAGGGTCTATTGCATTGTAAATCAATGAGATATCTTTACCTTTTGGCGGAGGAAGAAGTTCAAAAGAAAAATTTTTCTTTTCCTTATTATTAATCAAGTCTAACAAATTATTCATAGGGAGGCAAAATTAAAGTAAAAATCCCTTGAACACAAATTGTTCAAGGGAGAAATTTACAGCTATAGTAAGTTACAGTTATTTTATTGCAACCACATAAAAAAGTGCGGATTGTCGATATAACTATCTATAGGCGAATTTTGAATTAAAGAAATAAGTAGCAAAACATTATCTATCGTATAAAGAATACCACAACCGGCACCTGTAAGCAAGTAACCAATAAATACGCCCATGCTGGTACCGAGATACAAACGGTGTACGCCAAATCCTCCAACTAAAATAGCTAGAATAAAGGCAGTTGTAACATTTTTATCGCTACTTTGAAGCATTTCACTATTCTTATTTGCACTAAATTCAGTTTGCAAATTAAAATTATTTGATTCAACTGCCTGTTGAATTGTTACATCCACTTTTGAAAGGTTAATTTCATAGCTATTATTGGCAAATAAAGCCAAAGGCAGCAAAGCTAAAAATAAAAAAACTACTTTTCTCATTGTTCTTAATTTAAGTTAAACAAAAAATTTATACTAGTTATTATTCCTTAGATTTCCTTTATTCAAAAATTTCATTCTCATTTAATTCCAATCCTTCTATGGCAATAGATTTTATTGTATCACCTTTTTGGGCAGTTTGTACCAACATTATTTCCTTATCTTGATTATGAAATACTTCAATATATCCCTTCCAACTAACGTTAAAGTTTAGTGATTTATTCGTTCCACATAAAAAAGTGCGGATTATCCACATATTTATCAATAGAGCGATGGTCTAGCATAGCAGCCAGTAAAACGGCATAATCTACAATGTCAAGGATAAGAAAACCTCCGAGCGTAAAGAAATAGGCAAAAAAAGTTCCGGAAGAAGTACCAAGATATAAGCGATGAAAGCCCAAAAGCGTATATGTCAATACCCACGCAACAAAGGGGCTTTTTTGCATCAGCACTTCTTTATGCTGATTTTGATTGAGAGCAATCAAATTGGCAAAATCCTCAATACTACTTTCCTTTGCCTGCGATACAACATTGTCTATTTGCTTTACATTAATTGAATAATCTGCGCGTGCAGATAGATTCAATCCGATAAAAAAAAATAATAAAAAAAAATTATATAAAATTTTCATAGTATAAATTTACTTTCAAAGTTAAAAATTTTATCTTAGCAAACGCATAATTATTAAAAAAAAATTAAACTATGAAAAAAATTGTTGTTTTTAGCCTCGCTTTATTTATTAGCTCACTTAGTTTTGGACAAATTTTTAGTACTGGACAAACTTTAAAAGCTGGAGCTATGTCTTTAGGAATAGAGCCGGCAGTGGTAGCCAATAACTTTGGTATTTTCTTTCACGGAGGCTACGGCCTGAATGCAGGTTCTGATCTTGGCGTCAAACTCGGATTTGGTAACGGACATCCCTATGTAGAAGGAAATGTGGAATTTGGTCTATTAAAAAGTAATCCTTATCTTTCTGCTACTATTGGCGGGCATTATAACGGGAATTTTGGTTTCGATGGAACTACGATTATTACTTTTCCGGTAAGCCGAGTTTTCCTTTCTACAGGATTGGATGCAAATATAGATTTTTCGAGTTATGATAGCAATGGCGATGGTAATAAAGAGTTACACACTGCTATACCCTTTTGGCTGCCTTTTGGATTGGAGGTATATATCAAAAAGCACATGTCTATAATTTTTGAAGCTGAAGTGGGAATTAATAATCCAGCCTATACCATTGTTGGTGGAGGATTGTCGCTTTATTTTTAAACTCTTAGATAAATTATTCAAGTCAAACAGACTTTTATTCCGTGCCGGTATCGCATTTTATATGCTTGATTTTGCTCATTCCAGAACATCAGTGAGTTCTAAAGAAGTATTTACAAATACTCGAAGTGGGTTCGTATAAATGTATGTCTGACTTGAATGCTTGACTATTTAATAATCTTTAAATTTAATACTATGAAAAAAATTATCTTCTTAATAGCCACTTTGTTTTCTTTGCTCCAAGTTCAGGCCAATAATGCTGATTTATTCAAACTAGATGAAAAGAAAATAGATAGCAAGTTTAAAGAACTAAATATAATAGAAGAACAAGTCGAAGCCACTAATTACGACCTTGGTTTAAAGAGATATTCGGCGATTCAAAATACTTTAAATCCAGATTTTGTAGTTTCTTCTTTGTTTCAAGAGCCGACAAATAATACCGTTTTACCTCCTTTTTTGTGGGGTTGTCTTACCGGTCCTGTCGGTATGGTGGTGGTATATGTGATGACCGATGGCGATCAAAAAAAGCTCATGAAATCTTTGTGGGGTTGTCTGGCTGGCGGCTGCGTATGGATACCAATATTATTATCTTTATCAAATGGAATTTAGCATGTAAAAAGACCTTTTCTATCTAAAAAAAAACATACATTTTTTAAATCATGGTTCTTTTGGTGCATGCCCGAGAATTGTGATGGATGAATATCAACGCTGGCAAATTAAACTCGAAAAACAACCTGTAGAATTTGTTCAGCGCCGTCAGACGGATTTATTGGCTAAAGCACGTATGGTATTAGCCCGTTTTTTGGGAACAAATGCCAATAGACTTGTATTTGTTACAAATGCTACTACTGCTTTAAATATTGTGTCACATTCTGTTGATTTACAAAGCAATGATGAGGTACTTACTACCGATATAGAGTATGGTGCCATGGACAGAATGTGGGAGATTATCTGTAAAGAAAAGCAAGCAAAATACATGAGGGCGAAGGTAAGACTGCCACTGCAAGATAAAGAGCTGTTTATTCAGAATTTTTGGAAAAATGTAAATCAGCATACAAAGCTTATTTTTCTTAGTCATATAACATCGACAACCGCTCTACTCCTGCCTATTCGTGAAATTTTGTCAAAGGCCAAACAGCAGGGAATAATTACCATAGTGGAGGCGCTCATGCTCCCGGCCATATTCCTTTGAATTTAACTACTTTGGGCGCCGACTTTTATACCGGAGATATCCATAAATGGCTTTTTGCTCCAAAGGGTTGTGCTTTTCTGTATGCTGCACCCTCCGCTCAAGCTCTTCTTAAACCTTTGCTTATCAGTTTGGGACGGCAAAAATTCCAGTCGGACAATGCATTTATAGATGAATTTGAGTATCAGGGGATCAGAGATGTTTCTGCCTTTTTAAGTACTTCTGCTGCCATTAACTTTCATACAAAATACTGCACCAGCGATAAAAAACATGAAATCTACGAGTATATTAAGTTTATCAGTCAGGATTTTAAACTTATTTTTGAAACTCAAGCTATTGTGAATGTACAAAATCCTGATTTGCAATTTTATGCTCATCCGCTTCCACAGAATATAGATGCCCAAAAGCTTCAGACAGACTTATATAATTTATACAAAGTAGAAATTCCTGTTTTCGAGCAAAATGGCGTAAACGACATTCGTATTTCCTTGCAGATTTATAATACTGAAGGGGATATTCTGCAATTAATGAGAGCCTTAAAAGAACTTAAAAAGCAATGGTAAATTATTAATTTGTTTATGGCTAAAAAAATATAAGAGTCTTGCGTAAAAAGGTGAAACGCGCATTAAATCCGTCAGGTGGACTCATTAATAAACTATAAATAAGTAAGTTGCCCTTGCCCTTTTATTTATACAATCCATCTGACCGGTTTATTGACAGAGTTTAAGTATTGAAATTTTTTTTTTGATCTATTTCTTTGCTGTTTTAAATAGTGCAATCAGGCTTTTAAGCTGTTCGGCCTGGGTGGATAATTCTTCGGCAGAAATCGACATTTCCTCGGCTGAAGAAGAGTTCTTATTACTTATTAGGGAAAGCTGGAGAATAGAGTCGTTTATAGCCTTGATATTCAACTCTTGCTCTTTGCTGGCTTCAACAATAAGATTAACCAGTTTGGCACTTTTGATAATCTCTAGTATAGTTTTTTCGAGATTCGCTTTAGCCTTAAGCGAAATATCCTGTCCGTTTTGGGAGAGCGTATCTATTTCTTCGGACGCAATTCTTGTTTTGTCGGCCAGTTTTCTGATTTCCTGAGCTACCACAGCAAAACCTTTTCCTAGCTCACCTCCACGTGCTGCTTCTATGGCCGCATTAATGGATAATATATCTGTTTTAGCCGCAATATCACTAATAATCGTAATTTTTGCACTAATCTCAGAAACCGCATTTATGGCCTCTAAGAAGATTTTTTGACTTTCAGTCATAGCATTTGCTGAATTATCGGCTGTTTTACCAGTTATTGCGGCGTTGGCTGCATTGGAGTTTACTATG